>NZ_JAMYMZ010000006.1:0-251446 GCF_040318825.1 Mesorhizobium sp. M1006 | reverse complement strand
CATGTGCCGCAGCGCCTGCGCGGATCTTAGTGTCGAGAGGATTGACGCCGCTCGCTCTGACCCTGACGAGAACCTCGCCGTCGCCAGGAACGGGCCGCGAGACTTCCGAGAGCCTGAAGGGCTGTTTGAACTGACCCAAGATCAGCGCATGCATGGTGTGAGTGGATTGGGACATTGACGTACTCCGTTGTTTGTTGACGGACTTACGTTGCCCCATTTAAAGCCGCTTGGAGATTAACGATACTGCACGACATCCAAACATAAATGTTTGGCCCGAGCGTTGGAGCAACCGGCCTTGCGGCGGACACGACGCATCGAAGTCCATCGCATCCTGATCGACGATCAGATCCTGCGTTGATCGGCCGCGGCGGGAACGGTCTGCATTCCCCAGAACAGAAGGCCGTAGGTGCCGCGTTTGTGAGAAGCCTGTCGGTTTGGCGATGCGGACGAGACGGCCGCCGCAGTTCTGTTCCTGCATTTTTAATATCGATTTCAAGAACTTACGTGGCGAGATCATCTTCAACGGCCCCGGACACGTCGCGCTGGTGAAGATGCCGGAAGCGTGGATCGGGCAACGCCCTGTTTCGAAAGTTCAAACCCAGCTTGGCTAGAGTTCGTGGCATGCTGAACGCCATTCACCCCGTCGCGTTCATCCGCACCGACTACGACCGGTCGCGACGATTCTACGTAGAACTCCTCGGCCTCGAGCTGATCCGGGAGGTTTATCGGGAGGAGCGGCAGACATGGAAGGCGAATCTGCGGATCGGGTCGGTCCAATTCTCCTTCCCTGCACCAGCGATGCGGCCGTCCCATCCAGAGGCGACAGGCCTGAGACATCTGGCATTTGCCGTGGCGAATCTTGATCCCGTGATTATGCGCCTGGAAGCCGCCGGCGTTGCCGTTGAGCCAATCCGGATCGACCCATATACGGACCAACGGTTTACCTTTTCAGCGACCCAGATGGATTGCCGCTGGAACTCTACGAAGCCCCATACGGAACGGTTCGCTTTCGCGACCACGTCAATGGAGGTGGGAACGGCACTCGGCAGATATAATCCGCCAACTCGGGTGCGTCACCAGGCTCCTTGTCACGGGCTAGAAGGCCGACCGCTCTGCGCCGCGAAGCAGTCGTTGAAACCATCAAGGCCGACGCCGGAGCCGGCCCGTCACGTTTCAAAGGCTCTGCTCTAGCTCGGCAATCCTTGTCGGGAGGCCAGCGAATTGCAGATCAGCACGAGCTTGCCTTTGACGTCTCCCTGACCGAGCACCTCCTGGGCGCGACGAGCCTCAGTCAAGGGCATCCGTTCGGCCACCATCGGCTTGATCTTCCCGTCGCGAAGCAGCTCGAGTAAGGCGCCGAGATCTTCGCGGAACCAAGCGAGCTTCCACCGTTTCAGATATTGTATGCTGTAAGGGAGTATGCGTCGTCGGCCTGGTGAAGCGAAAGCGCGGACCGCGTACCACGCAGGTCGCAATATCCCGCGAAGACGATAGCGTAAGCCCCCTGCCAGTTGGCCCTTCTGCAGAAATGAAGTGAAGCCATAGGCTATGACGCGGCCACCAGGCCTCAGAGTCCGAAACGAACGCCAGACATTGGCTTCGCCGACCCGTCGAAGACGACATCCACGCCGTCGTTTGTCAGGCGACGGATCTCTTTGACGAAGTCGGCCCGCTCGTAGTCGATCGGCGTGGCCCCGAGATCTGATACGATCTGATGAGCTGCAAGAGATGCAGTCCCATACATCTCCAGACCTGCCAGGCGGCCAAGTTGCAGCAGAGCCGTGCCCACTCCGCCGGCCGCGCCATGAATAAGGACCCGTTGTCCCGCTGAGGCATGCCCAAGGCGATGCATCATCTGATAGGCCGTAACGTAGTTCAGTACGAGGCAAACTGCCTCGGCGGGATCAATACCAGTTGAAACCGGAGTGAGTTCATCTTCCGGCAGGCAGATGAACTGGGCGTAGCCACCATGAATGGGCAGCGCCGCAACCATTTTACCAACCATCGCATGGGACGCTCCCTCTCCGGCCTCGTCCACGATGCCTACAATGTCCCATCCTGGCGTGAATGGCAGGGTCGTCTTTTCCGGATGAATCCCCTCCCGCATTAATAGCTCTGCGAAGGAGACGCCGGCGGCGATTGTTCGCACCCGCAGCTCACCTGATGCCGGATGGGGCGCGTCTTCCTCCACGATCTCCAGAACTTCAGGTCCGCCATGGTGGCGAACAACGACGCGCAGAGACTTCATGGCAGGCTCGGTCCAGTTTGGACTCCTCCACTGAGGCAAACTCAGACGAGAAGGTAGCGCACGCGGGTATGAAGCGACTTGCTCCAGATCAAACCCACCAGAAATCGATCGCCACCCACGAATAGCTGCTTATTCCCCTTGCAGATCTCGACACTCGATCTCTCTTCGTTGTTCGGGGCACGTGTTGCGGACCGTCATGGCGTAGATAGTCGTGGTCGAGCTGTGCCGGCCGCGAAACGCTCAGGCCATGAGGCGCAAGGCGCTGCAAAAAAGTCGTGGCCGCCGAAATTGCCCGATTTCAGGGCCAACACCATGTCGCCGTGATGACCGCCAATACTGTGCAAGACGGGCACGCCTGCAACGATTTCCTGCCCGACGTCAAATGCGGGAATGGCAAGCCGGTCGACCACCGCGCCGGATGTTTCTCCGCCAGCGACGATCAGTCGATGCACGCCCCGTTCCACCAGACCTTCGGCAATGGTCGCAAGGGACTGTTCAATCACTTGGCCGGCCGCGTCGCGTCCGTAGCGGGTTTGGAGCCTTGATACATCATCTGGATTCGAGCTGCTGGGTATGATGACGGGGGTTTGGGCCATCCGCTCGGCCGCCCAATCGAGGGCAAGCTGGGCCTCCATCTGCCCGGCCATGAGCTTTTCCGGATCGAGCCGCAGCACGGGCATGGTCTGCTCGGCTTTGGCTATCTGATCCAAAGTCGCCTGTGAACAGCTTCCGGCAAGAGCAGCTGCTGGTCCTGTGACCGGCTGGCGATCAACAGCGGTGCGCTGCTGGTGACGTACGATGCCGGCTGAGATCAGACCGCGGGCAAGACCCAATCCCAGGCCCGAGGCTCCGACCGACAATCGCTGACGAAGCGCCGCGGCGCCAATTGCTTCGAGGTCGCTTTCGAATACGGCGTCGGCAATGGCCGCTCCGTTCCCGTCGGAAGCCAGCTGTGCCAGCCGCTCCATGATCGCCTCCGCACCGCGCGTAACGATTGTGAGATCGACCAGTCCAACCGGCGCAGCACTTTGTCGAGACAGAACTCAGACCAGGTTGGCATCGTGCATGGGGTTGAGCGGATTATCCTTCAGTGGGCTTTCGTTGAGCGCGCCGCGCCGACGAAGAGATTGCCTTGATAAACGGTGCGGCCGGTCTGCGGAAAGGCGGGCGTCACCAGCACCGATGCTTCGCCGGCATCGGCGCGCAAGGAATCGAGCACCGGGCCGATGTTGCCCGAGTCAGTGGAATCGAAGGTCGAACAGATCTTGTACATGACATGATTGGCGCCGCGATCCCGGAGCCAATGATCGGAGACGCGAGCACGTTCGACCGCTTCAGATGTGGCGATCGACCGGATCTTCAATGGGCGCAGGACCAGGGCGAAACCGTCACCCATGGTTGGACACCGGAGCACGGATTCCTGAAGTATCGCTGGGAAGGCTATGACGAAGCGCTCTTGCTCTATGTCCTGGGACTGGGTTCGCCGACCCACCCCTTACCCAAGAGCAGCTACACGGCCTGGACCTCGACCTTCAGATGGGAGCACAGTTACGGCTACGACTACCTCTATGCGGGACCGCTGTTCATCCACCAGCTCTCCCACGTGTGGATCGATTTTCGCGGCATGCAGGATGCGTTCATGCGCAGCAAGGCAAGCGACTATTTCGAGAACAGCCGACGCGCCACCATCGTCCATCAACGTTACGCAGTCGAAAATCCGCGTGGATTTGAGGGCTATGGCGAACACTGCTGGGGCATCACCGCAAGCGAGGGCCCAGGCCCTTCCACGCTGAAGTTGAACGGCATCCAACGCCAGTTCGAGGGCTATGTCGCGCGCGGCGTGCCCTATGGTCCCGACGATGGCACGCTCGATCCATGCAGCGGCAGGTCGAATTCCTTCGAGCCTGGTTCGTTTGAGCAGCAGGGCATTGATGGCCACGAGAGCCGAGCTGCCCGACATTGCCAGCGCCGCAAGCTCGGGGCTCAGCAGGAATGGGTAGAACACGCCTGCCGCGATCGGAAAGGCGATGAGGTTATAGCCGACCGCCCACCACAGGGTTCTGGTGCATCTTGCGCAGCGTAGCGTGCGCGAGCGTCATCGCACCGACCACATCGTAGGGATCGCTCTTCATCAGCACGATGTCAGCGCTTTCAATGGCCAGATCGGTGCCTGCACCGATCGCAAACCCTCGAGCCACCTCCGGGCCTACCGGTCATGGCGACATTGCTGGCCGAGATCTACGAGCCAGACGGCGAGACGCGCCGCAAGGTCGCTGCAAAGATCGAAGCGGCGTTCCGCTCCGTGCCCTTCATCGCCTGGGTCGCACGCGACAGATAAAGTGCTTCGATGCCTGGCCGGTTGAAACGACCGCCGTCCATCGCTGCGCCTGCACCGCTGGTGGGCAGGAAAGGCCATTTGGGAGTCAGATAGCGATGGAAGATTTCGTCTGGACCGATGCGGGTGATCCTCACCCGCGCGCCCCATTCTCGAGATCCCGGATAAAGGCCAGAACCGCCTCGACCTGGCCGTTCACGATGAGCTCGGCTGCGGTACGATGGCCATAGTCGGCGATCGGTTCATTGCGGTACCAAAAGATCGCCTTGTTGACGTCGCCGGTGAGTTCCGTCGCCGCCGAGATCACTTTCACCATCTCGCGCATCCGGCCCTGCAGGCGCTCCGATGGGGGGTTGCGGAGCGTGTTGCGGTGGACACCGGTCAACTGGGCCAAGTTGGCCACCTTCACGCCCAGCGCCTGCGACAGGCGCTTCGGCGAGATATAAGGCGTGCGCGGCTCCTGCAGGCTATCGACAAAGCCTGAAATCACAGTGGAATGTGCGAGCTGTGCGTGGGCCATGACAAATCTGCGACCGCTCAATGCACAATATATGCACATTCCAATGCATAGTAAGTGAACAGAGGCCTGGCGCCTTCCAGCGCACCTGCTTGTCCGTCCTCATCCGGAGCGGTTGTTAGCTTTAGCGTGTCGTGAAACCGCGACCTTCAGAAAGGCGCCAACAATGCTGCTTTCAGGCAGTGGCAACATTCACCTCAATGGCCGATATAGGCGCATTGGTGCCGCGGTCGTTGATTCTCCGTTGTGCGAGTAGCTGCAGAAGGTTCGAGACCGGACACTCGCCCGGTTCAGTGATTACACCAGGCCGGCCTTGTGAAGCCCGTCCACCACTAGCTCGAAATCGTCTGGGTTCTTGTAGGGCAACACTTTGCGGCGGTGTTCCAGAGAATAATCAGGGTTGACGCGGAACAATTCCTGCCACTCATGTCGGGCTTCTTCGCAGCGCCCCAGATGGCCGTAGCTTGCCGCAAGGAGCACGCGTGAGACGTCGGTGTCAGGGTTACGAACAAGCCGCCGCTTAAGGATCCTGATTGCCTCTTCGTACCTGCCCAATTGGAACGTCGCTTGTGCCTGGAAGTGGAGGAAAATATCCGGATAATACGGGTTCAAGGCAATTCCCCGATCGAAGCACGCAAGCGCCTCCTCGGACCTCCCCGAATAGTGCAGCGCATTGCCGAGGCTTTCGTGCCCCTCAGCAAGATTTGGTGCGAGGGAGATCGCACGCTCGGCTTCGCGGATGGCCACGTCGTGCCGTCGCAAATACAGATTGATGATGCCCAGCGCCCAGTGCCCGTGAGGATATCGGTCGTCGAGCGCCACGGCCCTGGCCGCCGCCTCTTCCGCCCGCTCCAGAGACTTCGACGGCGAGGGGCTCCACCGGTTTATGTAGTCGAGCCCGTGTGCGAAGGCGAGGAACGCGTAGGCGGGAGCGAACTTCGGGTCCAGTTCGATGGCGCGTTGCAAAAGGTCCCGACCCTGGCTGTTTTGCGCTCTCGTGAACCGCCACAGCCGCTCTCGGCCATGCAGAAAGCAGTCATACGCTTCCAGGTTGTCCGTTTGTTCGGTCGCCAGCCGCTGCTGGTCGCGCTCCGTCAGGTTGAGCGCCAGCGCGCCGACGATCTGCTGCGTCACGTCGTCCTGCACGGCGAAGATGTCGGTCAGGTCGCGATCGAAACGCTCCGCCCACAGATGTCCGCCCGTGGTCGCGTCGATAAGCTGCGCAGTGATCCGTACCCTGTTGCCGGATTTGCGGACGCTGCCCTCCAGAACGTATTGCACGCCGAGGTTTCGGCCCACCTCCCGAACGTTCACGTTCCTGTCTTTGAAAGTGAAGGACGAATTGCGGGCGATCACGAACAGCTGCGACAGCTTTGAGAGAGACGTGATGATGTCTTCGGAAATTCCGTCGGCGAAATATTCCTGCTCGGGATCACCGCTCATGTTGGCGAAAGGCAGCACGGCTATCGATAATTTCGGCGGTGGCGCTGTCGAAGGTAGAGCCGCTGGAAATTGTGTAGTCACTGCAGCGTGAGCCGCGGTTCCGATTCGGAGCGAATAAACCCGGATCGGTTCGGCGATATTCTTGAGCTGTGTGTTGCCGAGATCGCTGACTGAGAGGTCAAGCCTCGCCTTGACTTGACGATAGGCGTCCTCGGACAGGCAGATCGCTCCTGGCGCAGCGACGCCCTCCAGACGCGAGGCGATGTTGACGCCGTCGCCCATCAGATCGCCGTCGCTTTCCTCGACCACGTCGCCCAAATGAATGCCGATCCGGAACTTATACGGCGGTCCTCCGGCACGCCGGCATTGCGCTCGACCATGCCGTTCTGCACTTCGAGGGCGCAGCGCACGGCGTCTACCACACTGCGGAACTCGACCAGTGCGCCATCGCCTGTGCGCTTGATCAGGCGTCCGTTGTGGACAGCGATGGTCGGGTCGATCAGGTCGCTGCGCAGTGCCCGCAACCTGGCCAAAGTACGGTCTTCATCCGCGTTCGCCAGCCGGCTGTACCCGACCACGTCGGCGGCCAGGATCGCGGCTAACTTGCGAGTCTCGCTCACAGGGGGGCATCTCCTCGTCTCCATAATAACAGGAAGACACGTGATTACTGAAGGCCCGCTTCTGATAATCCGAGCCTCGAAGCCAATCCGCTTCCGTGGCCCATGTCGCGCTCGACCTCCATCGCTGCACGGTTTTCACGGCTCTCGATCGACTCGATCGCTTTCAGACCAAGTTCCTCGGATAGTTCGCAATGTAGGCGAGCAGCTCTCCTACACGCCGCCGAGAAAGCGGAAGCGCAGGTCTTCAGGGTCCCATGAGTAAAGAACTCCGCCAGGATTGGTTCGTCTTCGGAGCGAGCAAGGCGAACCTTGAAGTGAAATCTGGTCATTCGATCATGTATTGAAGTGCCTCATGCTTGACGATCTCGATGTTGCGCAGGTTGAGCAGGCGGATGACGCCCTTGTCCTTCAGCCGGGTGAACACCCGTGAAACTGTCTCGATGGTGAGGCCGAGATAGTCGCCGATGTCCATACGCGACATTGGCAGTTCGACCTGCCGCAAGCCGCCTTGCCGCTCCGCCATGTCGAACAGGAAAGCGGCAACGCGTTCGATGGCGTTCTGACGGCCGAGGACCAGGAGGTGTTCCTGCGCGCGCGTTAGGCCCTTGAGCGCCAACGGCAACAACTGATGGGAGATGTCAGCTCCGGCAGCAAGGCGCAAGACGCGAACACCGGTACCATTGATCGCTTCGGCAAAGAAATGATGCGTCGTGCCAGCTTCAAAGCCGAATGTCTCTCCGGTGAGGTGAAAGGCGCTGATCTGCCGGCGACCGTCGGCAAGCAGGCGGTAGATGCGCACGGCGCCGAATTCGACCTGGTAGAAAGAACCTGCTTTCTCGCCTTGGGCATAAATCTCCGAGCCGGCAGGAAAGAAGCTAACGGGCTGTTGCGTTTCCCGGCCAAACGCCGCTGGCAGGCTTGGCTGGGCAGAATGCGATGGCAACGAAATTCTGGAGGCGGTGTAGGCCTGCATGGCTGTTTTCCCGGTTGATCCGTGACACAGCAATCGCGCGAATCCGTCGATCGCGAAATTCGGTTATGTCCCTACGGGGAACTACCTAGGACCAGCGCGCCGCGGGCGGACGTCCGGTTGAAAACGCCGACATCACGGGTGAAACGGTGCGCCGGTTTCGAACCACGTGCCGCGCTCGCCTTTGACAATTTTGACGGCGTCATCCAGCTCGCCGATTGCCGCGGGATTGCCGGTTGCTTCAGCAAATTCGATTGCCGCACGGACCTTGGGTCCCATCGAGCCCGCTGGAAAATTCCTCTCGGATATTTCACTGCGTGTCACCTGCCGAAGCGCCCGAGCAGTCGCTGTTCCGTAGTCGACATAGACGGCGTCAACATCGGTCAGCATCAGCAGCATGTCGGCCTTCAATTGACGCGCAAGAAGCGAGCTTGCCAGATCCTTGTCGATAACAGCCTCCACGCCGCAAAGGCTGCCATCTTCCCGGGCTACCACCGGAACCCCGCCGCCGCCGGTGCAGATGACGATCACCTCTCGTTCGACCAGGAACGAGATCACAGACGCTTCCAAGATCTCCAGCGGCTTGGGCGAGGGTACGACGCGGCGCCATTTGTCGCCATCGGGCGCGATCTGCCAGCCGCGTTCGTTGGCAAGCCTGTGTGCAGTTGCCTCATCGTAGACGGGGCCGATAGGCTTTGTTGGGTGAGCGAAAGCCGGATCGTGCGGATCGACCTTCACCTGCGTCAGCAGGGTCGCAAAAAGCCTCTTGTTGAGGAGATTGCCGAGTTCCTGTTCAATGACGTAGCCGATCATGCCGGCGGTTTCGGCGCCCAGAACGTCGAGTGGAAATGTACCTCCATCCGAAGTTGCCTCTGCCTGCAGGGCCAGGAGTCCCACCTGCGGGCCGTTGCCGTGCGTGATCACGATCGAGTGCCCTTCGCCGATCAGATCCGCCAACACAGCCGTGGCGCGCACGATGTTAGCGCGCTGGTTCCCGGCCGTCATCGGTTCTGCGCGACGCAGCAGTGCGTTTCCGCCGAGCGCAACGACAATAAGCATCTCAGGTGCCGATCGTGGCGACGAGTAGGGCCTTGATGGTGTGCATCCGGTTTTCGGCTTGGTCGAAGACGATCGACGCAGCCGACTCGAACACCTCGTCCGTGACCTCCATGCAGTCGATGCCATATTCTTTCGCGATGACCGCGCCGATCTCTGTATCGGTGTCGTGGAATGCGGGCAGGCAATGCATGAATTTGACGTGGGGGTTGCCGGCGGCAGCCATCACATCGCCCGTGACACGATAGGGCGTCAAAAGGCGAATGCGCTCGGCCCAGCCCGATTTGTCCTCACCCATCGACATCCAGACGTCGGTGTAGATGAAATCAGCGTCCTGGACACAGCCCCTCACGTCTTCGTCAAGGCGGAAGCGGCCGCCGCTGCGTCCCGCCGAGTCTCGGACGTGGGCGCAGAATTCCTCGTCCGGCCAAAGTTCCCTTGGCGAAGCGATGCGCATGTCGATGCCGACCTTGGCTGCTCCAAGTGCCAGCGACAGGGCGACATTATCCCGGCCCTCACCGACAAAGGTGACGGTCATATCGGAAAGGCGCTTGTGCGTGAATTCACGCATGGTCATGAGGTCGGCGAGGATCTGCGTCGGATGCGCCTCGTCGGTAAGACCATTGTAGACCGGCACGCCGGCATGCGTGGCGAGCAATTCAGCCTGGTGCTGGCCAAAGCCGCGATACTCGATCGCATCATACATGCGGCCGAGCACACGCGCTGTATCCTTCATGGATTCCTTGTGGCCGATATGGCTGCCGGTAGGGCCGAAATAGGTGACGTGCGCGCCCTGATCATAGGCCGCCACCTCGAATCCCGTCCGGGTGCGCGTCGAATCCTTTTCGAAGATCAGCGCGATGTTCTTTCTGACCAGACGCGGTATTTCGTGACCGGCGATCGTGGCGGCCTTGAGATCGGCGGCGAGCTTCAGCAGAAAGCGAATCTCGTCGGCCGTGAGATCGTCCAGGGTGAGTACGGAGCGGCCATGAAGATTGATCGACATGCGGATTTCCTTTCGGGTCAAATCGGATCGCGGACAACCGGACAGGTCATGCAGTGACCGCCACCTCGCCCGCGGCTGAGTTCAGCGCCTTCGACCGTGATCACTTCAATTCCGGCACGGCGCAGAAGTGTGTTGGTGTAGACATTGCGGTCGTAGCCGATGACCACGCCGGGCTCGACCGCAACAACATTGTTGCCGTCATCCCATTGCTCACGCTCGGCCTCGTAGCGGTCGCCACCGGTGGCGATGATCCGCAGCGACGTCAGTCCAAGGGCTTCAGCAACCACGGTCGTGAAGGGTTTCTTCTCATCAGTGACCTCGACTGCTGCAGCCCCATCGCCCGGCCGGAGCGAGAAGGTGCGCAAGCGGTCGACCACCGGCGGATACAGGGTGACCAGGTCGCGATCGCAGAAAGTGAAGACGGTATCGAGATGCATGAAACTGCGGTCACGCGGCATTAAGGCGGCAATCACGCGCGTCACCTCACCGGCCGCGAACAGGTTGCGCGCGAGGTCGCCCACGGCTTGCGGCGTCGTGCGCTCTCCCATGCCGACGAGTACCGTTCCGCCGCCGATCGGCATGACATCGCCGCCTTCCAGGCTGGTGCCCAAATCCGGCGAGACAAAGGGGACGCCACTGTCGCGAAAGCGGGGATGGAAGCGGTAGACGGCTTCAACATTGGCCGCTTCCGGGCGTCTGGCGGGCCAGTACATGGAATTGACGGACACCGACGCGTAGACCCAGCAGGAACTGTCGCGAGTGAACAGCTGGTTTGGCAGCGGCGGCAGCACGAAATCCTGGGGGGCGAGCGTCCTTCCGGTCAGGCCTTTGGGCTCGAAAGGAAGCTCCGCCCTGGCAATGCCGCCGACAAGGTAAGACGAAAGCAGCTCTGACGGCATCTCGTTGAGACATCCGCGCAACTCGTCGACCATGTCGAGCCCGACGACGCCGGTATGGACCCGGCGGTCGAGAAGCCAGTCGCGGGCCTTGCTCAGGCTCATTGTCTCAGCCAGGAGCTCCCCGAAGGAATGCACCAGCACGCCGCGTTCGCGCAGCGCGTCGACGAAGACATCGTGCTCCTGACGCGCGCGCTTGACCCACAGCACATCGTCGAAAAGCAACGCCTTGCAGTTCTCCGGCGTCAACCTGCGCAGGCTGAGGTCTGGACGATGCACCATCACCTCGCGCAGACGGCCGACTTCGGAGTGGACACCCAGGCTTGTCATCGCGCCATTCCTCTCAAAGCTCAAAGCGGGCTGACGGCGCCGGTCCACATCTCGTAGACGGCGAGAATGGCGACGGCGATGAGTGCTGCCGCAAGTGCGGCTTCGACAGGATGGAACACGCGCTGGTTGGTTTCGCGGCGCGCCCATATGTAGAAGATGATGCCGGGCGCATAGAGGATCGCGCACATGAACAGGTATGCCGGCCCCGCCGCGTATACGAGCCACAGCCCGTAGACCGTTGCCAGAAAACCGGCAAAAAGGGGACCGACGCGCTGCTCGCCACTGTCGTAGCTCTCTCCGGTCAGCGCGAGCTTGGCCGCGTAGGCCCCGGAAAAGATGTAAGGAACCAGGATTGCGGCTGACGCGATATAGAACAGTGCCTGGTAGGTGCTTTGGGCGAAGAGCGTGATCACCAGGAAAGCCTGGACGAGCAGGTTGGTGATCAAAAGCGAGGTCGACGGCACGCCGCGTCCGCTTTCCCAGCCGAAGAATTTCGGCATCGTACCGTCCTTGGCAGCGACATGCGGAATTTCGGCCGCAAGCAGCGTCCAGCTCAGGAAGGCGCCGATCACGGACACGACCAGCGCAATGTTGATCAGGATGGCGCCCCAGGGACCGACAACCGCCTCCAGCACGCCGGCCATGGACGGGTTCTTCAGCGCGGCAAGCTCAGGCTGGCTGAGGATGCCGAGCGACAGCAGCGACACCAGGGCGTAGAGCGCGAGGCAGGTGAAGAAGCCGAGAACTGTCGCCGTGGCGATATCCTTGCGGCGCTCGGCACGTCCGGAAAATACGCTGGCGCCCTCGATGCCGATGAACACCCACAGGGTCACCAGCATCGTGCTTTTCACCTGCGCGGTGATCGAGCCGAGACTGGCGTTGCCCAGACCGGTGAAGTCTAGGGACCAGACCTGCAGTTTGAAGGCGACGACAACAACTCCGACGAACAGCACGATCGGAGCGATCTTTGCCACCGTGACGATGAGGTTCACGACGGTGGCCTGACGAATGCCGGCGAGCACCAGGATGTGGATGAGCCACAGCAGGATCGATGCACCGAGCACCGCCTGCCAGGTGTTTCCGTCGCCGAAGGCCGGGAAGAAATAGGAGAGGGCGCTGAATACGATCACCGCGTAGGAGACGTTGCCGACCCAGGCGCTGATCCAGTAACCCCAGGCGCTGTTGAAGCCGATGAAGGGACCGAAGCCGGCCTTGGCATAAGCGTAGGGCCCGGCGTCGAGCTCTGGCTTGCGGGTGGCGAGCGATTGATAGACGAAGACCAGCGCCAGCATGCCGACCGCGGTGATCGCCCAGCCAATCAGGATGGCGAGAGGACCAGCGCCTGCCGCAATGTTCTGCGGCAGGCTGAACACGCCGGAGCCGACCATCGAGCCGATCACCAGTGCGGTCAGGGAACCCAGTCGAAGCTTCGTTGACGTCGCGTTTGCGACTTTCCGAACAGGAATGTTGATATCAGCCGCAGTCATGGTGCTCTCCCAGATTTGAAGGCTCTGATGGGAGGCAGTGAACAGGAAAAAAGGGCCTGCAGCTTTGACGCGGGTCAAATCTATTTACGGAGCAGCGAATGGTGGGTCCGAATCCAATCACACCGAACGACCGAGTTCCAGCCTTTGCGATCGTTCGGTTGCGCGCGTCGGATGACGCGATCTGGCCCGGACCAGCCATTGCGGCCGAGACGCGTTTGCCGGCTATTTGCGTTGATGTGGGTCAATGCCAGGTGACTACGGCCCTACTATCGTCACGGTCAGCAATGAGTTTGGAGACAACCGATGGACGAAGAGGTCAGAAATAAGATCCTGACGCTGTTGGATCAGCACCGGATCATGACAATTGCAACGCTGAGGCAGGACGGCTGGCCACAGGCGACGAGCGTCGGCTACGTGAACGAAGGCCTTATCCTCTACTTCCTCTGCGGTCTGGATAGCCAGAAGGCGGCGAATCTAGCGCGAGATAATCGCGTGTCCTTGACCATCGATCACGACACGCCTCAGGTGATGGAAATCACCGGACTTTCCATGGCGGCGCGCACGCAGCCGGTGGTAGACCGGGCCGAAGCAGAAAAGGTCCTGCGGATGCTGCCGCTGAAGTATCCGGAGCAAGTCTTGCTCCCAGGCCCGATGCCGACTCCGGAGCAGGTCCGCATATTCCGCGTGATGCCTACAGTCATCTCCGTGCTAGACTATTCCAAGGGGTTTGGCCACACCGATCTCGTCACCTGCTGAGCGCTCTCCTTGCCAAGACAACCTTTGGGTTATGCGGGAGCGAGGCCGCCAAATCGCCGGCCAGGTTTGTGCATTCATATCTGGCGGCTGGCATATCGGCGGATGACCGCCAGCGGCGCAACGTGCTCGTTCCGGCAGATGAGCCGAACGGCAATATTCACCTAAAGCGCTCGCTGGCCGAGTTTGCTCATCTGGCTGATCCACTTCTCGCGGCTTGCATCGCTGGCGCCGGCGACCATGCCGAACAAGGTCTCGCGCACCGGACTGATGCCGACAAAATGCAGGATGTTTCGCCGCATGCCGGCGATGCCGTGTCCGAGGAACCATAGGCGGTAGAGAACTGAGGGCATGCCCATCGTCACCACGACGCGCGCAGAGCGACCGCGAAGCAGTGTCTTGGTGAAACCGCCGCCCTTGTCCGGGTAGGCGAAAGCCGTCCCCGGCCGCATCACCTGTTCCAGAAATGCCTTGAGCATGGCTGGCATGGTTCCGAGCCAGAGCGGAAAGACAAAGACGATATGCTCAGCCCAGACGATCGCTTCGGCGGCATCCTTTAGGCTGTCGGGGATGGCGCCGTGCTCGAACTCTTGCATCGTTTGCAGGAGCGGAAAATTGAGCACCGCCAGATCGACCCGGCGGACGGCGTGCCCTGCCTTTTCCGCACCCTCACCATAGGCGTTGGCAAGACCGCGGCAGAGCCGATCCGGGGACGGGTCGGGATGGCCGACCACAATGAGGATGCGTCGTGGCATGCGTTACCCCGTTGCGGTATCATCTTGAAGCGCTAAGGCCGTTCAACCCGTGCCACCTGATAGGTGTGCATGGCGCCGTTGCGCTCGATCGATACATATTCGCCGGTCACGAAGCGTTCGTCGCCAAGATGAAAGCCTATCTCATCGTCGCGGTCGCCTTCGGCATAGTCGAAATACCACTGTCCGCCAGGCTTGCGCCTCAGCCGGCCGATCAGGTCTTCCTCGCCATTGCGAAACCGGCGAACACGGCACGATGACCTGTGGGACTTCCACTCATCGGCATCGATCCGGCCTTCGCCGGTCAATGGAGCGAGCACGTCATAGCCCTCCTCGCGATCACCTTCCGGGTGGCCTTTTTCGCGGGCCAGCAGCAGCCGGACATGGCGGAATTTCGGGGTAAGGTCCTTCAAACTGGTCATGGCGAACTCCCTTCTCGGAGTTCCATAGAGCGGTGGCAGGGCTTGGCCCTTGATCCGCATCAAAGAAGGCTTGAGAACCGCGTTTCTATCAAGGGCTGAGCAACAGCATGGCGCAGGTGCCAATGGCCGCAGCGACCAAGGTTGCGCCGGCCAGCGGCAACCAGAACCTGATCGGACCAGCAAATACCGCCAGTGACAGGCGGCCGATCGCATTTGCCGCCAGCGCCGCCAGTACCGCCTGACCGATAGTCTCGACAGGGACCGAATGCTTGACCAGCCGCAAGGCACTGAGCACCGAGACATCGACGTCGAACGTGCCTGCCAGCGCCGAGGTCGCCAGCAAGCCACGGCCGCCGAATTGAGCTGCCAGTGCAGCGCTCGCGGTCGCCACAACCGCGAAGAGCAGTGCGAATAGCAGCAGTGGACCCAATTCGAATGGGTTGCGCGCGATAGCGCTACCTTCGCCATTTTCGCTGTCGCGAGCGAGCAGCAATGCTCCGCAGGCAGCGAAGGCGAGCGCCGCGGCAATCGCCGGAATGCCGGCCGAAGCGAATACGCTTGGCTCGATCATCAGAATCACGGCGCAGACGCGGAGCACCGAAACCATGGCCGCCAGCGAAGCCGCCCCGGCAAGCGGCAGAGGGTTGCTTGCCGACATGGCGTTGCGGGCAAGCGCCATGGTTACGGCGGTGGAAGAAACGATCGCACCGGAGAGCGAACTGACCAGCAGACCACGCGTGGTTCCCAGCACGCGAACGGCGACATAGCCGGCGAACGATATCGACGCCATCAGCACCGTCAGGAACCAGACTTCCCAGGGATTGAAACCGCCCCACGGGTCCATCGTCCGGTTTGGCAGCAAGGGCAAGATGATCGCCGTCATCACTGCCAGGATCAGCGCGGAACGAAGTTCGACCCAGGTCAGTCGCTTCAAAAGACCGTGCAGGACCTCGCGGCTGGCCAGGATTGCCGCCAATGCCGCCCCACCGGCAGCAGCCGCTCGATAATCACCGGCGACGGAAAGCGCGCCGAGTGCGAAAACGCCGAGGCCAGCGATCACGC
The DNA here is from genome assembly GCF_040318825.1 of Mesorhizobium sp. M1006. NCBI lineage: Bacteria > Pseudomonadati > Pseudomonadota > Alphaproteobacteria > Hyphomicrobiales > Phyllobacteriaceae > Mesorhizobium > Mesorhizobium sp. M1006. Next base: position 235,549 of record NZ_JAMYMZ010000006.1, on the reverse strand, counting down.
CTGTAACGCTGAAATCCTCGTCATGGGCAGCCTCGCGCGCCTTGTACCAGGCGAAGACAGCGGCAAAAGCGATGAGTCCGCCGACCAGCACCGATACCGCATCGAGCGCTTCGGCGAGTGCGGCCAGAATGCCGCCGAGCAGGCCGGATATGCCGAACGTGCGAATGCCAGCCGTGCGGCTGCGATCAGGTGCATCCCGCTCTTGCCAGCCACGCTCCAAGCCGACGAGCAGGCCAATTGCCAGGGCCAGTCCGAACCGGGCGATGAGCTGATCCATTTGTTGGCGACTTTCAGGCGGCGACCGTCGGCAGCCGGTCGCGAACCCACCTGACGATCTGGCCCGCCGTCATTGCGCCTGATGTGCGCGCGATTTCGCGCCCACCGCGAAAGAGGATCATGGTCGGGATGCCGCGAATGCCGAGCCTGGCCGCAACGGCCTGCTCATTGTCGGAATTGAGTTTGATCAGACGAACATGCGGCTCCAGTTCACTTGCTGCTGCTTCATAGGCTGGACCCATCATCTTGCAGGGGCCGCACCACGGTGCCCAGACGTCGACGACAACTGGGAGACTGCTGCGCGCGATCTGATGATCGAAAATCGCGGCATCGACGTCTTCCGGATGACCCGAAAACAGCCTATTCCCGCACTTCCCGCATTTCGCCTCCATGGCATTGCGGCTCGGCGGCAGGCGGTTGACCCCACCACATTTGCTGCAAACCACCAGATGCTGCTGTGCCATGGCCATTCACCGATTTTGCTCTCGACCACTATGCGCGCCACAGATGTCCATCGCCAAGGGTGCGCAACGCGTTCAGGATAACCGCCACGTCAATCCCTTCCTGAAGCAGCGCTCCGGCAACCGGGGTGATCTGCCCCATGGCAGCCGCGATCATTGCCAGCCCCGACAGCGCCAGCCCGGCGATGATGCTTTGCAAGGCAATCGCCCGCGTTCGCCGCGCAATCCGAACTGCATCGGCGACGGGCTGCAGCCTGTCGGTCAGCACGATGACGTCCCCCGCCTCGGAGGAGGCGGTTGCACCGCGAGCGCCCATGGCGACACCGACCGTTGCCGCCGCCAGCGCAGGGGCGTCGTTGATGCCATCGCCGACCATCATTGTCGGCGCCAAAGCTTTCTCGGCCTCGATCGTCGCGACTTTTTCGGCAGGCGTCGCATCGGCGACATTGGCGTCGAGGTCGAGCTGGGCGGAGATGCGCCTGGCCGCCACGCCGTCGTCGCCTGTGAGCATAATCATGCGCGCAATGCCAGCTGAGCGCAGCTTGCCGAGTGCATCATGCGCATCAACACGCAAGGCGTCGCCGAACGTGAAAACACCGGCAAGCCGTCCGCCGAGTGCTACAAAAACCCTGAGCACCGGCTCGTCCCGGTATTTTTCTTCGCCGCTTTTCGCCCAGCCGGGCAGCGGCTTGTTGGCGAGCACGAGAGCCCGCGATCCCGCCGCGATCGACATGTTTTCGATCTGGCCCTGCAGGCCCGCACCGCGATATTCGCGGACATCATGCGGATGCGAAAGCGTCAGCTGCCTGCCGCGCGCCGCCCGGATAATCGAGTCGGCAAGCACATGGTGCGAGGCCTGTTCCAGGGATGCCAACAGTTGCAGCAATTGGTTCGCTTCACGGCCGGGTGCGGCTTCGATTTCGATGAGCTCGGCGCCGCCGATGGTCAAGGTTCCAGTCTTGTCGAAGATCGCGGTTCGAACCTGCGCGAGGGCTTCCAGCGCCGTCGAGCCTTTCATCAGGATGCCGGCACGCGCGGCGCGGGACACGCCGCCGATGAAGGCAACCGGTGCCGCAAGAATGAGCGGGCAAGGTGTCGCGACCACCAGCACGGCCAGCGCCCGGATTGGATCGCCGGAGATGTACCAGGCGGCACCGGAAACCAGCAAAGTGGCTGGCAGCAGGAGCAGGGCAAAGCGGTCGGCCATGCGAATGAACGGGGATTTCGCCGTCTGCGCTGCAGCCACCATGCGCACGATCGCGGCATAGGTGCTCTGTTCTGCCAAGGCAGAAGCCTGCATGCTGAAGGTCTCGCCCGCGTTGATGGTGCCGCTTCGCAGCATATCGCCCGCTGTCCGCCGTTCCGGCAGCGGCTCACCGGTCACCGCCGACTCGTCGAGCGAGGCCGAAGCATCGAGCAGGATGCCGTCGACGGGAAGCAGTTCGCCGGCCCGGACCAGGAGGTTGTCGCCGACGGCCACTTCTTCCGCGGGGATCCTTTCTGTTCCATGTGTCGACTTGCGGTGTGCGACACGAGGTGACCGGTCGGTCAATGCCTTGAGGTTGCGTTCCGCGCGGCCGCGGGCGAAATCCTCAAGCACCGTGCCGCCGGCATACATGATCGCGACCACTACTGCCGCCAGGGGTTGACCGAGCAGCAGTGCGGCGGACATCGACACCAAGGCAATCGCATCGACACCGAAGCGGCCTATCCAGAAATCACGCAGAATGGAGATGGCGAGAGCCGCCACCACGGGCACGGTCGCCACCGCCCAGATCGTGTCGGCTTCAAGGGGGCCGAGCCCCGTTCGCCAGGCTCCGATTCCAACGGCGAGGCCCGAGATGGCAATGACCAGCAATGCGCGCCGTAGAGCCGACTCGTTCACACAATGTCCCACAACCTTGATGGCCCTCGCGCTAGAGTTCGTGGACCATCTCCTCGAGCAGGCGCCGCACGTCGCTCGCGACCTGCGCAAGCTCGCGATTGCCGATAGCGCCCATTGAAGCGACCGGATCCACCGCTGCGACCTCTATCTTTCCTGGTCCGACCTCCGTGACGATTACGTTGCAAGGCAGCATGGTTCCGATCTTGTCCTCGACCTGAAGTGCGCGCCACGCGAAGTGCGGATTGCATGCGCCCAGGATAACATAGGGCCTGAACTCTGCGCCAAGCTTGGCCTTCATGGTCTGCTGAACATCGATCGAGGTCAGAACGCCAAAACCCTTGCCTGCGAGCTTGTTGGTCACGTGGTTGATTGCCGCTGTAAACGGCATGGCGATGGTCTTGCTGAAATAGTAGCTCATCCAACTCTCCAATCATTGATCGCAACCGCTCGTCACCACTCCGCAAGCCGTTGTCTCGAACTTGTGCAATAGCTAATCGCCATACCCGGAGAACGCTTTGATCCAACGCAACGAACGGGCAAGATCGACTGGCGACTATCGCCGCGAACCGGAGGCACAGGGGTGACGATCCGAAATCTTGAGTTTGCGTTTGCCCCGAGGTCGGTTGCCGTCTTTGGTGCGTCGGTACGTGACGGCGCCGTCGGCCGTGTCGTCTTCGATAACATCGTCAACGGCGGCTTCGAGGGCGAGATCTGGCCGGTAAACCCGAAATATTCGCAAGTGGTTGGTCGACGCTGCTACGCGAAGGCGGCCGACCTGCCAGGCATACCTGACCTCGGTGTCATCGTGACGCCGCCGGACACGGTTCCGGGCATCGTGCGCGACCTCGCTGACAAGGGCACGCGGGCGGCGGTCGTCATCACCGCCGGGCTTACGCGCGAGAACGGATTGCGTCAGGCCACGCTCGACGCTGCCAAGCCCACTCTTTTCCGCATCATCGGGCCGAACGCGGTCGGGTTGATGATCCCGCCACTAAGGCTCAATGCCGGATTTGCGCATGTGGCCGCCAAGCCTGGCAACATCGCGCTGCTGTCGCAATCCGGCGCCATTGCCACATCGCTGATCGATTGGGCGGCTGACAACAATGTCGGCTTCTCGCAGATCGTCTCCCTGGGTGACATGGCAGATGTCGACGTGGGAGATTGTCTCGACATGCTGGCGGGCGACATGCACACGCGCGCCATCGTGATGTATCTAGAAACAATTCCCAATCCGCGCAAGTTCATCTCGGCCGCCCGTGCGGCGGCACGGGTCAAGCCGGTGATCGCGATCAAGTCGGGTCGGCACGAGCAATCTGCCAAAGCGGCCGCGACCCACACCGGCGCGCTTTCGGGGGCTGACCGTGTCGTCGATGCGGCATTGCTGCGTGCAGGCATCCTGCGCGTCAAAGGCCTGACCGAGCTGTTTGATGCCGCTGAAACGATCGCCCGCTTCACCCCCCTCAAACGAGCCCGCGTCGGCATCGTCACCAATGGCGGCGGGGCAGGGGTATTGGCCATCGATCAGCTCATCGACTGCCAAGGGGAATTGGCAGCGCTTTCACCGGCCACCATCGAACGCCTGGACGCCGTGTTGCCGCCGACATGGTCGCACGGCAATCCGGTCGACATCATCGGTGACGCGCCGCCGGAGCGCTACAGGGCCGCCGTCGAAACCGTGGCGGCCGACCCCGGAACGGACGTCGTCCTGGTGATGAATTGTCCAACGGGGCTGAGTTCGCCGCTTGCCGCGGCAAGTGCTGTGGCGGACCTCGCAAGAGAAGGAATGATAAGCGGCAAACCGATCCTGACCTGCTGGCTCGGTGAACACACGGCACGCGCCGGGCGGCAAATCCTACAGGATGCCGGCATTGCCAGTTTCGCAACGCCGGCTGACGCGGCAACCGCCGTCTCCTACCTGAGCGAATGGTCGCGAGCCCAGCGGGCATTGATGCGCACACCGTCGAGCCGCAGCGAGGACATAACGAGCGATCGGGAGGCCGTGCTTGCCATATTCAGGCAGGTCTCGAAGGAGGGGCGGCGAATGCTGACCGAGCCCGAAGCCAAGGCAGCAATTTCCGCCTACGGCATCCCGGTGCCCGAGACGGTCGTCGCCAGATCTCCTGCCGAAGCGGAATTGGCAGCCGTGCGGCTCCTAAAAACGTCTGAACGGGTCGTCGTCAAGCTGCTGTCCAAGGCCATCTCGCACAAGTCGGACATTGGCGGGGTGGTGCTTGGCATTGCCAACGCCGCCGTTGCTGGGGAGGCCGCACGCGCAATCGAAGCGCGTGTGCGCAAACACGCACCGCAAGCCGATATTGAAGGCTTTGCAGTTCAGCCGATGGTGGTGCGAAAACAGGCGCAGGAACTTATCCTCGGCATGAGCCGGGATCCGATCTTCGGGCCGGCAATCCTATTTGGAGCGGGCGGCGTTGCGGTCGAGGTGATGGACGACACGGCGATCGCTTTGCCGCCGCTCGACGATGTGCTTGCCGGTGACCTGATCGGGCAAACGCGGATCGGCCGCCTGCTGGCTGGGTTCCGAGACCGCAAGCCGGCCGATCGTGGTGCAATCGTCGCGGCGCTCAACGGGCTGTCGCAGCTGATCGTCGACTTTCCGTGCCTGGTCGCCATGGACATCAATCTGCTGCTGGCCGACGCCGCGGGCGTGATTGCGCTCGACGCCCGCATCGAGATCGAGCCGGAACGTGTGGAGGAGGCGGGGCCGAACCCCGCACTTGCCATCAGGCCCTATCCGTCGGGCTGGGAAAAGGCGTTTTCGGGAGGCGGCACGCACTATCACATCCGGCCGATCAAGCCAGCCGACATCGCGCTCTATCCCGAATTCCTTGCCAGGATTTCGCCTGATGATCTGCGCCTGCGTTTTCTGTCGCCGCGTAAAAGCTTCTCCGACCAGATGTTGAAGCGGCTCACCCAGCTCGACTACGACCGCAACATGGCTTTCGTCGCTCTGGAGACGAGCACTGGATTGCTGGCAGCTATCAGCCGCCTGTCTTGCGATCCGGACCACGCTGTCGCCGAATACGCCTTGCTGGTTCGTACGGATCTGCAAGGTCACGGTCTGGGTTGGGAATTGCTCAAGCAAATCGTAGATTATGCAAAGGCCGATGGGATCGGCCGGATCGAAGGCATTGTGCTCAGCGAAAACATCAAGATGCTGGCCATGTGCCGCGAATTTGGCTTTTCGGTAAGGCATCATCCGAGCGAACCAGGCCTTGTCGAGGCAATACTCGATCTGCGTTGAGGTCGATCACCTTGCCGTCAGGAGGCTGTGCGCAGGGTTTCGGCGGCATCGCTATCGGAAACCCTTCTCAGCTCTGCGACGATGTCGGCAAGCTTCCGATCAGTCTTGACCCTGCGCCAGGTAGGTTGGGTGGCATTTCGCTGCAACTGTCGCGACAGGATATCTATGGTGGCGTCGGAAGGACCACCCTTGCGCTCGCGGACCCGTTGCCAGAGAACAAGCGGATCCGCTTCCAGCCAGAACCCGGCGACAGCCACGCCCCTGTCACTCGCCGCCTTCTCGATCCGATCGCGATCGGCAGGCCTGTCAAACACGGCATCAGCAACAACCGATCCACCCTCCGCGAGGATCAGGCCGGCTCGCCACGCCATTTCGCGGTAGACGCGGGCTGAGATTTCCGGCCGATAGGCTTTGTCCGGCAGCCGCGTTTCGGCAGGCACTCCATGCATGGCTTTGCGGATGCGGTCGCTTTCGACAATGCGGGCGCCGGGAGGCGCTCCGACATGGGCGGCGAGCGCCTCGGCGACGGTTGTCTTGCCGGTTCCACTGAAGCCGCCGATGGCAACAAGCCGCGGCGATGTTTCCTGGAGAAATGTTTGGGCAAGGCCAAAATAGGATCTGGCCTCGGCAGTCAACTTGTCGGAATCGGCACTGCCTTCCTCGACTTGCGTTGCCGTGACATGAGCGCGCACAGCAGACCGCACCGCCATGAAAAAGGGCAGCAGGACGAACCCGTCCTCATCGTCGGCTTCGTCGAGATAGCGGTTCATCACAACATTGGCGAGCTGCGGAAACCCGCGATGCCAAAGGTCCATCAGCAAGAAGGCAAGATCATAGAGGACGTCGACAGTTGCGATCTGGTCGTTGAATTCGATGCAATCGAAGAGGCGGGGCTCGCCGTCGAAAAGGCAGATGTTGCGCAGGTGCAGATCGCCATGGCACCGACGGATCTTGCCTGCGGCTTCGCGACGATCTAGCAATCCGGAATGGCGGGCAAGAGCGGTGCGGAAGGCCACGGCAAAGGCCTTGCTCTCTCCTTTTGTGAAAACATGGCTGGTGGCAAAGCCGGCCTCGTTGATGTCGAGCACGCCCGCCATGTTGGACGACCCGCTGCCATTATGGACCGCCGCCGCGGCACGGTGATATCCCACGATCACGCGTGCTACGGCGGTCATCAGCGCTGGCGTCAGGTCTCCGGCGGTCGCCATCCGATCGAGGACGTTCGACTGATCGAAGCGAACCATCTCGACCGCCGCATCTACCAGTCGGCCAGTGCCGTCGAAAGTCAGTTTGCCATTTGCTTCGCCTGTAATGTGACGCACACCCAGATAGAGGCCGGGCGCGGTCTTGGAGTTGAGTTGCACCTCTTTTTTGCAAGCTGCCAGCCTCAGTGCCGGCGTCGAGAAATCGACATAAGGCAGCTTGACCGCCCGCTTCATCTTGTAGGCGCGTTCGCCAGTCAGAAAAATGCGCGAAATGTGGGTCTCGATCGCCTCGACCGGTCCGGTCGCGCCATATGAGGCAGAATCAAGCAGGAACGCGGTAACGGATTGCTGGTCGTCAACAACCATGGCCGGCCTCCTCGATGCCTGTGTCTTGCGGAGACTGTTTCCGCAATCTGCTTTCATTGCTGTAACGTTTCGAGATAACCGGCCAAATCATGGATCCGTTCCCTGGTGACGATTTCGCCTGCATTCGGGCCGTATTTCTTCACGTCACCGGGAAGGAATTGCTGGCCCCAGACCGGCATGTCGCGATCGCCATGCTCCGGCACCATGGCGCGGCCGTCGATCACGGCAAAGACGCGCCAATAGGGGAATTCACCGCCATTCCGCCTGGAAAGGCGCGTCAGGTCGCTCGGCGGCTTCAACAGCTCGTCGCCCAACGGCCCATCGCCCCTGCCTTCAGGGCCGTGGCAGAGGGCGCATGACTTCATGTATTCCGCCTTGCCGTCGCCGAGTTCCTGGGCGGTGGCCGCATCAAAAGCGAATCCTGCCAGAGCCGCCGCGATCAGGAATTTCATCTTCGTTTCCCCGATTGATCGACTGAACCTACAGCCTTGGCTCGCGCGCACGTTGATGCGGATCAAACGCCGCCGCAGTCACGGTGTTTGATTCAGCGCAATGAACGCGCCGGCTGCACTCGTTAATGACTGAAACCACGACTGATCCTTCACTTGAAATGAGGAGTTGCTGCCGTGACGTTCAGGACACTGCTTACGGTTACCGGACCAAACCAGGGCGAGGGCGATCTGAAGCTCGTCGCTGACCTATGCGAACAGATCGGTGCCCATCTCTCCGTGCTCGTTCTCGAACTGGCCGCACCGCCCTCAGGCGGCGAGTATGCTGCTGTCGTCTCACCAGCCTGGCTGGAGGAACGTCAGGCCGAGCTGAAAAGGCTCGAGAAACGAATTTCGGACGTCGCCGGCTTTCTGTCCCAGAGCGCCGTATCGGCTGATTTGAGCGACGACTATCCCGACACGGGATGGGCCGACGATGTCATCGGAAGGCGTGCCCGCTACGCCGATCTGACCATTCTAGGGCCGGACTTGTTGGCAAGCCATACGCTGAAGGATAAGGTCATCGAGGGCATGCTGTTCTCATCGGGAAAGCCCATGCTGCTCGTTCCCGAGGGCTCGCGCCCCACGCTGAAGCCGAAGCGCATCCTTGTTGCATGGGATGCCCGCCTTGAGTCATCGCGCGCCGTCCGCGAGTCGCTTGAGATGCTGAAAGGCGCCGATGATGTGCGCCTTGTCATCGTCGATCCAATAGAAGATGAGTTCCATCATGGCGAGGAGCCAGGTGCAGATGCCGCGGCCTATCTTGCCCGGCACGGCGTGAAGCTTACGGTCGACCGGCTGCCGAGTTCGAACCATTCAGTCGCCGACGTGCTTCGCCGGCATGCCGGCGACGTTGGGGCCGAGCTGATGGTCATGGGCGCCTATGGTCATTCCCGGTTGCGCGAGCGCATTTTCGGAGGTGTCACCAAGTCGATGCTTGAGGGTCAGTCGCTGCCGGTCCTGATGGCGCGATAGCAATCCAGCGGCAGCAAAAAACGGGCCGGCGCAGATTGCGCCGGCCCGTTCCATTTCACGCAACGAATCGATCGGACGACTACTCGCTCGCTTCTCGTCCGGACACCTGTTCAATCAGAATTCGGAAGAAAACGTGCGGAGCGCTGTCCGAAACGGGGGGTAAGACCGGCTTTAACGCGCCGGGCTCCCACCAGTCGGTATGTTTGCTCAACACCGACCACGCATGATCGCGTTCGAGTTTATGGCCAATTCGATCCGGCAACTCTTCGTACCGGCCGTCGGCAACGACGCTTCTCCATCCTCGCCCTTGGCCATGTTCGTCGACTTGGACGGACACCAGTGGATTGGCTCGCATCCATTCGATCTTCTTGCCCGGCATAGAAAAGGCATAGAGATGATTGTCGGCATGAGCGTAGTAGAACGGCACGACATAAGGCTGTCTGTCCTTCGCGCACGCCAGGCGGCCAATGCGGTTGGCCGTCAGCAGTTTCGTGCATTCCAAGGCAGAAAGCGTGCGGACCAGCATGACGTGATCTCCTATTTCTCTTTGTTGTTGCGTGTCATTGATTTCGTGGCGGCTTTTGAACTGGCGCTGACGGCGTGTGTTGCCCAGCCGTTTGCGATCGAGCAGCCTCGTCCATCGCAGAAACAACGTCGCTGTCCGACAGCTGCGGAAACCGCAAGTAATGGTAGCTCAGGGCACGGAACTGTCCTGGCTGACTAAGGCAAACCACACGATCAGCTTCCCGTGTCAGGTCGGCTACTGTCTCCTGCGGTGAAACAGGAACAGCCATAATGATTTCCCTGGGTGATCGACGCTTGAGGGCGTTGATCGCGATCTTCATGGTCGTGCCGGTCGCGGCACCGTCATCGACGATGATCGCGGTCTTTCCCGCGATCGACATCGGTTTGTTGTTCCCTCGATAGACAGCGCGCCGACGTTCCAGTTCGGGACGTTCTTTGGCAATCAAGACACGTAGCGCGTCTTCGTCGAGCGCATAGGTCTCGACAATCTCACGGTTCAAAACGACCTCTCCAGGATCACCATCGACGATTGCGGCAACAGCCAGCTCGGCATTGCCGGGCGCCCCCACCTTCCGGACAATAAGCAGGTCAAGAGGAGCGTGGAGGGCTTTGGCCACTTCCACTGCGACGGGCACGCCGCCACGCGGCAATGCCAGCACTATGGGCTGATGCAGTTGAAGCCTGCTCAGTTCCAGGCCAAGCTTCGCTCCAGCGTCTTCCCGGTCGCGGAACATCGGTCAATCCACCGGCCACAATTTTCGCAGCGACTTCTTCATCGAGTTTCTGACCTGCACGATCTCGCCATGCGAGATGTGACGGTCGAGAAGCTTGAACACCGCATTGACCGCGACATCGAAATCGATCTCCTCATCGTAGCCGAAACTGTTTCTGACGCTGATAATAAAGGCGCGCTTCGTGCGCTCATGCGCATGCACCGATGGATTCCAGCCTTCGAAATAGATGCCGCGGACCAAAACAGGCAGTTGCGCCGAGAGATCGGCCATTTCCGCTGGCGACAGCCAATCCCGCACCGTATGCAGAACAGACCTCAGGAGACGACACGCGCTCGGCTCGCTCCAGCTGAGGTCCTTGGCGAGCTCCTTGACCCATTGTTGCGCCTGCTGGCCAGCCTGCGTGAAGTCAGCGAAGGACGTGTGGGAAATATGACCCATGGCGATGCTCCTCGAAGATTTGAACTTCATTCTCAGTCATCGAAAGGCTTTGAGCATTGAGCAGGATCAAATCGTTCAAACGTGCGCTGCTCCGCTTCTTTTTTCACGGCCGCCTCGATCAACTCGAGGAGCCGCACATCGGCTGGTAGAGGGGACGAAGACCGTTTGGGCAGACGGCGGTTTCAGCCGCCGGATTTCTGCACCAGCAGCGGAACAATCCGATCGCTCTTCGCGACAGTGGGCCAGCCTGCCGAACCATAGGGTATGCCGAGCGCATCCCATGTCTCGACCAGCGCGTCCTGCAGGGACGCAATCAGCGCGTCCGAATGGAACGGTGTCGGCGTGATGCGCAGCCGCTCGGTGCCGCGCGGCACTGTCGGGTAGTTGATCGGCTAGATGTAGATGCCGTGCACACCGAGCAGGCGGTCGCTGGCCATCTTGCAGAGCTCGGGATCGCCGACCAGAAGGGGCACGATGTGGGTAGGCGACTCCATCACCGGCAGGCCGGCCGCGGCCAGCACTTGCTTGGTCCGCGTCGCCTGACGCAGCTGCGCATCGCGCTCGGCCTGCGAGCGCTTGAGATGGCGGATCGAGGTGGTTGCCGCGGCAGCGATCGCGGGCGGCAACGCCGTGGTTCGTGGCGGCCTGGTCGTCGGTGCCGGTTGGCATGACAAAATGCGGCTCGGCCGCACAGAAGCCGATCAAATCGGCATTATGCCGTTGAGCAAGATTCCAAGCCATGGAGATGCATGGCGCGGCGATGGCGTCCACGTCCAAATGAACCATGATCGTTTTGAAAGCCATCGCTGCAGCCCCTTTTGCGTCGAAGCGAGCTAGCCACCAAGAACGGGCAATGAGGATGCGTGTCAAACGCGGGAACGATATCGGTGGCGCCCAATTGCATCTGTTGATCCGGATCAACGACCTGGCGACGAATAGCGTTAGCGTCGTATGACGAACACTTTTGTTTGCACTTCACAATGGAGTATCGATCATGCAGACCCATCCCGAACCGTCGCAATTTGGCATGCAACTATTGCCGATGGTGGAAAATGGCCAGAAGGTCGTACTCGCTGCGGCGTCTCTTCAGGCGCATGCTTTCAAGGCAATGATGCGCTATCACATCGAAACGCTGGGGTTTCTGAAACATCGCTACGAGCAGGATGTAAAGCTGGCCGGTGACCTGATCGACGGCGCTGAGTTCAATAACGGCTTCGACATCTTCTCCACTTTCCTGCAGAATGCGACATTGGAATACACAACCGAAGCCGGCAAGGTCGCGGGCCTGACCTCCAAGCTCGCATTGGAAACGGCCAGGCGAGTGCGCAAGGAAGCCAGAACCGCGATCGACGACGTGGCGGCGAAGACCGTCGCGTAGATCGAAAGGCGGATGCCTGCAACCATGAGTGGCTATATGGACAATGGCCGTGGCTGGCCGCGGCGTCGATGGGTTTGGGCCCTTGTGGCGATGTTGCTTGGTTCCGTGCTGCCAGCTGTGGCTGAGAGCATAGCGGATCACGGAAAGGCGTTGGTGGAAGTCAATTGCGCCCGCTGCCACGCCATTGGAAAAACCGATAAAAGCACCCATCCCGACGCGCCGGCGTTTCGCACCTTGTCGAAGCGCTATCCGATCACGGATCTTGAGGAAGCCCTCGCCGAGGGCTTTTCGACCGGCCACCCGGACATGCCCGAATGGGTTGCGAGCCCTGACCAGATCGAGGCAATCATCGCCTACATCAGCAGCTTGCAGCAACCGTTATCGAGGTCACTGCCGCAGCAGCGGACCGAGCCTGGCGGCGCGCTGCGCGATCGGAGTTCATGCAAGCCGCTCTGTAACATGCAATCGACATCGCTGCCGATTGCGGATGCCAACGAAGCAACTCCTGACTGAGCTAGGGAATATCCGGTCAGCGGCATGGAAGAACGTCCGCGCATGCGCCACGATCTGGGCCTCCGTAGGGTGATCTGCCGGTTCCGCCGACAATGCGATCCTTCAGGTGAGGATGGTAATCGCGGATATGCTTGGCCAGTTCATCCTTTGCCGATCCTGGTCCCACGATCAGCCATTCCTTCGCCAGCTGCAGGGCTTTCACGACATCGTGGTAGAAGGCATCGTCTTCCGGCGCACACTTGCCGTTGACGGTGCCTGCCTTGTTATGGGTCTGATGATGCGTCAGTGTGGTGGTAAGCCTTACGCTTTCGGCTGTCTCACCGTTGAAGAAAAACACCTTTGCTTCGCGATGGTCCGGCCAGGCGACAGCATGTTGGGTCTGCATGTCTATACGTCCTTGAGTTGTTGTTGATGAGCGCAATCGTCGCGGTGAGGGGTCGAATGCCTCACGTGGATTGGAACTCCAGCGTTGCCAGGATCGAGCCGGGTTCGATGACGGCCTTTGCTGCGGCGACGATCGTCGCGCGGCCACCTGCCGGCGCGACAATCTCGTGAAGCGCGTCTTCGACGCGAACTTCGGCTATTCGCTCGCCGGCCTTGATTGTGTCGCCGCTGGCAATGAACCAACGCTCCAGGATGCCCTCGGGCAGCATGCTGGACGCCCATAGCGCTTCGTCGACCTTGATGTATTGCATCGCAATTCTCCTTTGAACTGGGAATGATAGACTGCGCACCGGGAGCGTCCTTGATCACGATCAAAGGCAAGTGCCGTCTTGCGGACAAAAGTTCAGCAATTCTTGAAAATGATCCAGGTCAAAGCGCGCCGCGCTGTTTCCGTCAAAGCTAAGACGATGTGGAACCCAATCCTAAGCGCACCGTATGGTCGCGACCTCGAACTCGCCGTCTTCGACGAAGAGGGGACGCATGCGCTCGTATTTCCGTGCGTAAGGAGTCGAGAAGGCTGGAAGAACGCCACCACGGGCGCCCGTGTTGACATCCGGCCGACGCACTGGCGCGATTGGGAGGAGGAGAAGGTTCAGGCCGGAACTGGCAACCCTCTCGAAGGTTCTCCCTAAGGTCTGGATTCCACGATCAATGCCATGCGCACAAGATGTGACAGGCTGCCCGCGCCCATCTTGCTCATGACATTGGCGCGATGGATCTCGACTGTACGCGGGCTGATTCCAAGGTCATAGGCGATCGTCTTGTTCGGCAGACCCGACACAAGCCCGTCCAGCACCTGCCGCTCTCGCTCTGACAAGGTCGACAGACGTCCGCGGATATCCGCGGACTGCGGGTGCGCTGCATTGACCTGGTTGCGGTTGGCGAGAGCGGAGCGGATCGCGTCGATCAGCAATTCGTCGTCGAACGGCTTTTCAATGAAATCGGAAGCGCCTTCCTTCATTGCCTGAACGGCGAGCGCCACATCGGCATGGCCAGTCATGACAATAACTGGAATTCTATGCCCGCCTGCTCTGAGCTGGCGCAGGAACTCGATGCCGTCTATGCCCGGCATTCGCACATCGGTGACAATGCAGCCGTCGATATTGCCCGTCGCCGTCGAGAGAAAAGCTGTGGCCGATTCGTGCAGGCGCACAGCGAAGTCTGCTGTGGCCAGAAGAAAACCGAGCGATTTGCGAACGTCGACGTCGTCATCGACCACGTGCACCAGATCACTGTTGGCCATTTGTGACCTCTTCTTTCTCTACGAGGCGCAAGGTGAACCGGAAAGCGGTTCCGCCGGCCGGCATTGCTTCGGCCCATATGTGACCGCCGTGCGATTCGACGATGGTGCGGCAAATGGAAAGGCCAACGCCCATGCCTTTCTTCTTGGTGGTGACAAATGGTTGGAAAAGCTGGGCCGAGACTTCTGGTGCGAGACCTGGGCCGGTATCGATCACGCTTACCTCTGCCATCCCATCGTCGCGGGCAACGGTTGTGACGTTCAATTCGCGGCGGGGCATGTCCTGCATAGCCTCCACCGCATTGCGCATCAGATTGAGAAGAACCTGCTGAATCTGGATGCGGTCGGCCAAGACAAGTTCGGCGGCGGGGTCAAGCTTGTAGCTGACCAAGACGTTTATCTCCCTCGCGCCGACAAGGGCCAGTGAAGAGGCTTCCTCGATTAGCGCCGGCAGTCGTTCCACCTGGCGCTCGCTTTCGCCCCTTGCAACGAAATCCCTCAGATGACGGATGACATCGCCTGCGCGCAAAGCCTGCTCAGCTGCCTTCTCCACCGCATCCCGCAGCATAGGCACGTTCTCTTCCGTGCTCTTCTCGAGCAGCCGACGACTGCCCTTGAGGTAGTTTGTGATGGCCGTCAGGGGCTGGTTAATCTCGTGGGCAAGCGTCGAGGCCATTTCGCCAAGCGCGGTAAACCGTGCCATGTGCAGAAGCTCGTGCTGCTGCTCCTGGATTCTAGCTTCCGCCCGGTGGCGCTCGGTCAGGTCTCGGCAGAAGCCGGTAAAGTGGCGGCCGGTTCCGGGATGCATTTCGCCAACGGAAAGCTCCATCGGGAAAGTGGAACCATCTTTGCGTGCCCCGGTAACGGTGCGGCCGAGCCCGATGATCCGGCGCTCTCCCGTTGTCAGGTAGCGAAGCAGATAGGCGTCATGCTCGTCGCGGTAGGGCGAAGGCATCAGCATTTTCACGTTTTGACCAACGACTTCGCTTGATTGGTATCCAAAAAGAGTTTCGGCGGCGGTGCTGAAAGATTGAATCCCGCCCTGCTCGTCGATGACGACCATTGCATCCGGCACTGTCGCCAGGATCGATCGCAAATGGTCCTCACGCAGCCGAAGTGCTGCGTTTGCAAAGGAGAGTTCGCTGACATCCGTGCCTTCAATGAAGATCGCAGTGATACGGCCGTCGTCGGCCTTGATCGGCTGATAGACGAAATCAAGGATGCGCTCTTCGACCGGCCCGTCGGCTTTGTTGCGAAGGCCAACCTTCACCCCGTGGCCGATATAGGGCTCGCCGGTCGTGTACACACGGTCCAGATGTTCGAAAACCTCATGTCCTTCGAGCTCGGGCAAGGCGTCCCGCACTGACTTTCCAATCACTTGCCTATCGCCGATCAATCGCTGGTAGGCGGCATTGGTCAGTTCGAAAATGTGACCTGGCTCGCGCATGAGCGCTATAAAGCCCGGAGCCTGATCGAACATTCGCGACAAGAGTGATTTCAGTGTCGTCCCACCGGGCGACAAACTGAGCGCTTCGTCCTGGATCACCTGATCTTCCTGGGTTCGAGACGGTGCTTCCACGGCTAACTATCACTTCTCGTCGCACACGCAAAACGGATCGAGACGACGTTTTCGGAACACGGATGCAATTGGCGATCTTTGACGCGTATCAAGGCATCGGGCGCTGGCGACTGCAATTCATCACGCATTGCACCGTTTCAGCGAAAGGCACCCGCAATGTCCTACAAGTCAATTATCGTGAACCTCGCCATCGATGCGACTCCTGCACCCATTGTGCGGGTGGGGATCGAACTTGCCGAACGATTTGGAGCGCATCTTATCGGCCTGGCGGCAGCTGACGTCCCGCCTCTGGTCGCGACAGGCGATGGCATGGTCTACGAAGGCGAGGTCATGCAGATCCAGCGAACGGAAATCGAGAAGCGGCTTGCTGAATTGCGTGAAGTGTTCGAGACGCTGGTACCAGCTTCGATTACAAGCGAATGGGAACAAGCCGTCTGCAGTCCGACCCGGTTCCTCAGCGTTTCGGCCAGGGCGGCCGACCTGGTTGTCACCGGTGACGGGGATGGAGACAACGTCTTTCGCGCCGTGGACATCGGCAGTCTGGCACTCGGTGCCGGGCGGCCAGTCCTGGTCACTGCAGGCAATATCGAGCATATCCGCGCAAAAACCGTGCTGGTTGCCTGGAAGGACACCCGGGAGGCGCGGCGGGCCATAGCTGATGCGTTGCCTTTCCTGGCCAAAGCCAGCGAAGTCGTGATTGTCACGATTGACACCGACCGCGACGGAAGCATTCGTGACAGCCTCGCCGATGTTGCGGTTTTCCTTGAACACCATGGCATCATGGCGCAAACCGAACTGCTCGCCGGCGAGGCTGATGGCGACCGGTTGCTGAGTTTCGCACGCTCGATCCATGCCGACATGATCGTCTCTGGCGCCTATGGCCATAGCCGCTTGCGGGAATGGGCATTCGGCGGCGTCACCCGCACGCTGATCGAGGAGAGCGGCATCAACCGCTTCATGTCGTATTGATGATAGGCGAAGCCGGGCAGCAATCCGTCTCGCCAGAGGACGGTTCCTATTGGTCGATCGAGATCAATGACCTCCTGCTACGCCTTGAAACCTCCGCCTCGGGGCTTGCGTCGTCCGAGGCGGCAACGAGGCTTGGAAGATTCGGCCGAAACACACCGGCGTCGACGTCAAGCGCCTCGGCCTTGGCAGTCTTTGCCCGCCAGTTCCGAAGCCCGCTGGTCCTAATCCTCATTTTCGCAGCCAGCGTGTCGGCCTTTGTCGGTGAGGGTCAGGAGGCCGCGATCATCAGCGCGATCGTGCTGGCAAGTTGCGTCCTGAGCTTCACACAGGAATATGGTGCCTCGCGTGCGACGGAAGCGCTGAAACAGCGCATTTCGCGCAAGGCTATTGTGCTGCGTGATGGCGTCGAGTGCTCGGTTGCTGCGGAAGACATCGTGCCGGGCGACGTGATTCGGCTTTCGGCCGGAAACCTCATCCCAGCAGATGGGGTCATTCTGGACGCGCGCGATTTCAATGTCAGCGAGGCCGTGCTGACCGGTGAAACCTTTCCCATCGTGAAGGCAGCGGGGCGGTCGGCGCCGGATGCCTCGCTCGCGCGACGCACCAATGCGGTCTTCACGGGCACTTCGGTTCGCAGCGGCACCGCAACCGTGCTTGCGGCAGCGACAGGCGCCCGCACCGAATTCGCATCGATCGCCGCAGCCCTGGAGCGAAAGATCCCCGAAACGGAGTTTGCGCGGGGGATAAGACAGTTCGGCTATCTAATGACCGAGATCATGCTGGCAATTGTCATCCTGGTGTTCTTCGCCAACCTGATGCTGCATCGCCCACTCATTCAATCGCTGCTGTTTTCATTGGCACTCGCGGTTGGCCTCACGCCGGAACTCCTTCCGGCCGTTATCAGTGTGACGCTGGCTCGAGGGGCTCGCGCGATGGCCGCCAACGGCGTCATCGTGCGCCGTCTCGATGCCATCGAGAATCTGGGCAGCATGGACCTGCTGTGCACGGACAAGACCGGCACGCTGACGGAAGGCGTCATCCACCTCGACGGATGGCTTGACGTCGACGGCAATCCGTCAACCGACATCCTGCTTTGGGCCCGTCTCAACGCGACCCTGCAGACCGGACTGAAGAACCCGCTGGACGAAGCGATTGCCGGTGCGTCGGGGGAGGGCGCATCATTGCCCGCCTTCACCAAGGTCGACGAGATCCCCTATGATTTCATTCGCAAGCGCCTATCGGTTGTGGTGCGGACCAAGGATGCCGAAGCTCTTCTGATTACCAAAGGTGCCGTCCTAAATGTCCTCGAAACGTGCGGCTTCGTCAGCACGGCGAAAGGGCTGGAACCCCTCGATGAGAAGCAGCGAGCGGCGATCGACGAGAAATTCCGGCGCTGGAGCGCGGACGGCTACCGCGTTCTGGGCTTGGCAATCCGTCGGTTTGAGAGCCGGAAAACGTTCAGCAGGAAAGACGAAATCGATCTCATCTTCGCGGGTTTCCTGCTTTTCCTCGACCCGCCAAAACAACGCGTGAAGGAGACGCTTGCCGAGCTCGCTCACCGCGGCATCGCGGTAAAAGTCATTTCGGGCGACAACCGTTACGTTGCCGCACACCTTGCCCAGGCGGTCGGCCTGCGCGCCGACAGGATCATGACCGGCGAGGCGCTGTCGAAATTGACGAAGAGCGCGCTCTTTGCGGGCGTGCAGCACACCGATCTCTTCGTCGAGATCGATCCCAACCAGAAGGAGCGCATCGTTCAGGCCTTGCGGAGCAGGGGCCATGTCGTTGGTTACCTTGGTGACGGCATCAATGATGCGCCTGCACTCCATGAGGCCGATATCGGCATCTCGGTCGACACCGCTGTCGATGTCGCGCGCGAGGCCGCCGATATCATCCTTCTCAAGCAGGATTTGGGCGTGCTCGTACGTGGCGTCGATGATGGCCGCAAGACATTTGCCAACACGATGAAGTATATTTCAATCACCACCAGCGCCAATTTCGGCAACATGATCAGCATGGCCATTGCCTCGCTTTTCCTGCCTTTCCTGCCGCTTCTGGCAACGCAAATCCTGCTCAACAATTTCCTGTCGGACGTGCCCTCGCTCGCCATTGCAAGCGACAACGTCGATGCGGACCAGTTGCTCAGGCCGCGCCACTGGAACATCCGCTTTGTGAGGCGGTTCATGATCAGCTTTGGCCTGGTCAGCTCGCTGTTCGACTTTGGAACCTTTGCGTTCCTGCTCCTCTTCGCGCATGCAACGGCTGCCGCATTCCAGACTGGCTGGTTCGTCGAATCGTTGCTGACAGAGCTTGCCATTGTGCTCATCGTGCGCACGCACAGGGCTTTCTGGACGAGCCGACCGAGCCCGTTACTTGCCTGGCTTACATTCGGTGTTGGGGTTGTCGCGATCATCATCCCCTATCTGCCGTTCGCAGCCTGGTTCGGCTTCGTGCCCTTACCGCTGCCTGTGCTTGCCGGGCTTGTCGCAATCACCGCGCTCTATCTCCTGGCCTCTGAGGCGACCAAGCGCTGGTTCTTCGGACAAGAAAGCCGTCAGTCGCACCGAAAGGGGGTGGGGCAATTGATCGACGGGAGGCCGAAGCCTCATGCGGCCTAACCAAGATCACAAGCTGTGAGGCAGGCTTGAAGCGGTGATGAAACGAAGCGCGGGTATTCTGCCCTATCGTAGATCGAGCAAGGGGCTGCAGGTGCTGCTTGTCCATCCAGGCGGCCCGTTCTGGCAAAGCCGCGATCTAGGCGCCTGGTCCATCGCCAAGGGCGAGTATGACGAAGGCGAGCTGCCAGAAGCCGCGGCGCGGCGCGAATTTAAGGAAGAGACAGGTTGGGAGCCCAAGGGCGCCCTGCTCAATCTGGGCGAGCTGCGCCAGCGAAAGAGCAAACTCATCACTGCTTTCGCGCTGGAAGGCGATTTCGACATCGCGACGTTGCGCAGCAACATGTTTGAGATGGAATGGCCACGACGCAGCGGCCGTGTGCAGTCGTTTCCCGAGGTGGATCGCGGTGAATGGCTGGATCTAGACCTGGCCCGGGAAAAACTGCTTGCCGGTCAGCGGTCCTTTCTCGAACGCCTTGTTGCTTCTGTTTAGCGCGCCATGCTTGCTTTTTGGGGCCCAGAGTTTGGCAACGATGCCGCCTGTTGATCGAGATCAACGCCACCCGCCGCCAACGGCGGCAAGGATGGCCAGTAGGCAGGAGTGATCAACATGACCTTTCTCGATTACCTGATTTCAGTCGACGCCAGGACCGCTTTGATGGATCGCATGATGCAGAAGCTCGGCGTCGATAGACAATTGAAAGTCGTAGCCGACCATGCGGCCGTCACCAGCCGCGCCGTGGACCGCTGCCGGTCGTGCGGGCACCAGGATGAATGCTCAACCTGGCTCGACGAACACCAGCAGGCCATTAATCCCCCAGACTATTGCCGGAACAGCGACCTGATCGCTCGACTGCAGCATGCCGCCGGTCAACGGTAGGCCATCGAGCAGCCAGCCTCGACGATGTCGTGCCGACCGTGTTTTGACGAGAGTCAACGCAAACCAAAGTTTTTGCAGTTGATAAGTTTGCATTTCGCGGGACCAGGCAGTTTGGACACTCGATTTTTTCTGGAAGCATTTCTGCTCTTCGTCGCACCAGGGCCTACCAACGCTCTTTTGATGGCGGGGGCGGTCAAACGAGAGAAAGCGGTCAAGCTTTTGGCCGCTCAGGCATGCGGATATGGGATTGCATCGGCATGCTGGCTTTCGCTGCGTCCCTTGATGTCGCCCGACGCCATTCAAATACTCAGGTTGGTAGCAGCCGGATGGCTCGTCATTCTTGGCCTGCGTTTGACGGCGAGCGCCCGGATCAACGCTTCCAAAAACGACGACGCCCTGTCTGTTGCAGCGACCAGTCTGCTCAATCCGAAGCCCTTTATCTATTGCCTGGCTATAGTGCCGATGAACATCGAACCGCGCGCGCTGGGGATCTTCTGGATTGCGCTCCTGGGGATTACGGCTGCCACCGGATCGGTGTGGCTTTTGCTGGGTCGGCGGCTCAGCGGAGGCAAAAGACTGGTAGAAAGAGTTGTGGGCGCGGCGCTTATTGCCTTCGCCCTGTTACTGCTTCGACCATTGGTACCCTTCGTCGCGACCTAAGCGCGGCGAAGCCCTGGGCGAGACTGGCAACTCACTGTGGAAATTGTGCCTCGCTGTGGATCAATGTCATGTGCCCCAACCTGGGGATGATTGTCCTGGCGCAGCGTTTGATGACGTGACCTTTCTCGACACCGCTACGAAACAAGGACGACGGATAGGGGATCGGCGCAGAAGAGATCGTCCTTGACACCTTTAACGCCGGCGATGTTTTCGGCGGCGATGATGGCTGCCTGGCGCGCGCGTTCGTCGAAGATGGCGCCGCCCAGTTTCACCACTCCATTGTCCACCGTCACGTTGATCAAGTCGTTGCCGGCCCATTTCTGCGTCGCAAGCTCGGTCACGATGTTCTCCCGGATCTGTTCGTCGTCGATGGCTGCAGTGGCTGCACCGGGAAGGACGCTGAGCATGGCCCGCAGAATATCAGAGCGGGTGATGATGCCGACGACTTTCCCAGCGTCCACGACCGGAATGCGTTTGACCTGGTGACGCGTCATGAGCTCGACGACCTCGGCGAGCGGTGCGGTAGGGGATGCCTTGACGACATCTTGCGACATCACCTGTTCGATCCGCTGCCCATTGGCGTGGGCATATTCATCGGCGGCCTTCCCGGGACTGATGAGAAGCTCCAGCCAGTGCGAGCGTTTGCGTTCCGTGCCCAGTTCTCCGCGACGCAGGAAATCGCCCTCGCTGACGATCCCGACCAGCCTGCCGTCGCTGCGAATGACGGGGAGGCCACTCACCTTTTTGGAGAGCATCAACCCGGCCGCCTCGGCGATCGATGCGGACGGGTCTATGCCGACGACTGGCTTGCTCATTATCGCTGCGGCTTGCATGTTGGTTCTCCGGGTTTTCCAAACCTCCGGCTTCTTAGGAGTCGCATGTATAAAGCGCCTTGATCTGCATCATTTTGCCATTGAGGCAAATGGTCCATGTGTGGGGTCGCGAATGACGGGCCCGTGGCGGTCAACCAGCGATCGCGGTCTTGGCGACATTCACGCCAAGTTCGTAGACAAGCAGACCACCATAGTAGGCAGTCGTGGTGACCAGCACCGCTCCGCCAATTTCGATCAGAGGAATGGCGATCGTCACAGCCCGAAACTCGCGATTCCGTATCCAAAGCGCGAGCCTCACAAGTCCCCAGATCAGGAAGGCAAAAGCAGTGATACCCCCCAGGCTTTCGTGGATTTCCGCGATATCGCTGCTGAAGCCGGCCGCTTCGGCATGATCCAGGGCAAGACCGCCGAAGAACCAGGTTCCAAGGGCGAACACACCGGCAGCCAGGGCCACAAACGTGGAGATCGTGCCGGCGCCCGATTTTCTCGTGACGGCGTTGCCACCAGCCAGCGCTACAAGGTCGATAGCCGCAAGCGTGTAGATCAGAACAATGGGAAAATGAACAAGAATGGGGTGGATGTGTTGAATGGGGACCACGAAAACGCTCCAGGGATTGGTAAGGGACTTTGGATATTTGCCGACCTTGCAGCGAGCCTTGGCCGACGACATTTGCGCGCGTTATGTGCTGTAGCGGGCCACGCACTGCGAACGAGAGATCTAGTCGTTTTCGTCGGCCTCATCGCCCTGCCGGTCGTCACACGCATCGTCATCACCCTTGATCGCTTTCGGGGTGGTGGCGTCCTGCATCGGGATGGCCTGCAGGTCGATCGGGCCGGATGGGACCACGGAAGATAGCGCCGCACATGATCCTTCGTCCGATTCAGCGGCCGCCGGCAGGGCAAAGATCGTGAGGCCTGCAAGTGCTGCAAGGAAAAGCATGGAATTGCGCATGGTCTGGTGTCCTTCTCGGCGCGGCCATGATTGGACGCGATAATGCCTTGATATGGACCCTTTGCTTGCTGCGGGCTGAGGATGACTGACAGCAAATTGAAAGCTTCAAAGTGCGACATGCCTTGCCGATGAAAAGCCTGTTGATGCGTTTGGCGGTGCTGGGTCTCGCTGGACTTATCCTGGCAATGCCTCTCGCTGCCCGTGCCGACGAGGACGATGACGGCGACCATGACCGGGCGCGTGATTTGTACGAGCACGGCGAAATCAAGGGCCTTGCCGACATACTGGACGTTGTCCGCGCCAAAGCTCCCGGCGACGTTGTTGCGGTCGATCTCATCCGCAAGGCCAACAAATGGGTCTACCGGTTCCAGGTCGTCGGTGCCGATGGCCGGCGAAAGACCGTCGACGTCGACGCCGGCGCCGGCGTCATCATGCGCGATGGGGAGGGTGACTGATGAGAATCCTCCTGGCCGAAGACGAGCCCCGTATCGCTGCCGATATCGCCACCGCCCTCAAGGCATCCGGAATGGCCGTCGATATCGTAAGGGATGGCGAAGCAGCCTGGTTCGCCGGCGACGTCGAGAATTATGATGCCGCGATTCTTGACCTCGGATTGCCCAAGCTTGATGGTCTTACGGTCTTAAAGCGTTGGCGGGCCAACGAGCGCAGGTTTCCGGTTATCATCTTGACCGCAAGAGGCATGTGGACCGAACGCGTGGATGGCATCAATTCCGGTGCTGACGACTATCTTCCCAAGCCTTTTGAAATGGAAGAACTGCTCGCCCGGTTGCGGGCCATCCTGCGTCGCGCGGCAGGGCAGGCGGCACCCGTCTTGAGGTCCGGCCCGCTGCTTCTGGACACGCGCCAGATGCGCATTTCGCTGCGCGGCATTCCCGTTTCCCTGTCGCCCCTGGAATACCGGCTCCTGGCGTTTCTGATGCATCACGCTGGGCGGGTGATGGCGTCCACAGAAGTTGCCGAGCATTTGTACGATTCAGGCAACGACCGCGATCCGAACACGATCGAGGTCATTGTGGCGCGGCTGCGACGGAAGCTCGGCAGCGATGTCATCGAAACACGACGCGGGTTCGGGTATCTGATACCCGATGATCCTGCCTGATGGGCAACTCGATACGCTTTCGGCTGTGGTCGGCGGCAACGATTTCGATTCTTGTCGCACTCGGCATCGCCGGCGCCGGTCTGCGCTATCTGTTCGAACTTCACGTCGAGCGGCGCGTGGTGGGCGAGTTGACGGTCGACCTCAACGAACTGATCGGCGCAACGGCTTTCGCAAGCGGCGGCCGCCTTATCGTGACCCCAGCGCTCACTGACCCGCGTTTCGCCAATCCACTCTCCGGTTACTACTGGCAGGTGGAGGACATCGCCACCGGCAGCCTCGAACGTTCGCGATCATTGTGGGACGCCAAGCTGCTCCTGCCTGCCCGGAGCGTAAGTGGTGGGCTGCGAACGGTCGAGGAGTTCACGGGCCCGGGCGGAGAACTCAGTATTGCGGTCGAGCGTACGATCATCGATGCCCGAGGCCGGTCCTTTCGCGCAATCGTGGCGGAAGATCATCGAACCGTTGAGGTATCTGTAAGCGAATATGTTCGCGACCTTGCTCCGGCTCTGTTGATGCTCGCCGCAGTTCTCATGGCCGCGTTTTTCATCCAGATCACCATCGGCCTCGCACCGCTGGAGACCTTGAGGATCGGCGTCAGAACCGTGATCGCACAGCGAACGGCACGGCTCGATGTGGCGGCACCAAGCGAGGTGCAGCCGCTCGCGGACGAAATCAATCGACTTCTCGAAGCCCAGGAGAAGGCGCTCGCGCGAGCCCGATCGCGCGCTACCGATCTGGCGCACGGTCTTAAGACGCCGCTGCAAGTGCTGTCGGTCGACATTCGCGCGTTGAGAAAAAAAGGCGAGACGGAGCTGGCCGACGAAATCGAGAAAAGCGCCGGAGCGATCCGGCGCCATGTCGAGCGGGAGCTCGCGCGCGCCCGGCTCGCGCCCGGCGTCTCCGGCAAGGCGTCCTGCCGGGTGGCGGACGTCGCGGCTGGCGTCATCGCAGTCGTCAAACGGACGCCAAGCGGCAAGCAGCTTTCTTTCACGATGGAGGTCGCGGAGGATCTGATGGCGCCAATCGATGAAGGCGACCTGTCGGAAATCCTCGGCAATCTGGTCGAGAACGCAGCGCGCTACGCAAAATCGTCAGTCCGTGTCAACGCATCCGCCGTCGCCGGCAAGGTGGCCGTCACTGTCGCCGACGACGGACCCGGCATACCGGATGCGGATCGCCAATCCGCCTTGTCACGTGGCGTCCAGCTCGACAGCAAGGGCGGCAGCAGCGGCCTTGGCCTGGCCATCGTTTCCGACATCGTCGAAGCCTACGGCGGGCGTCTTGCCATGACCAACGCCGACCCGGGTCTGGTCGTGACCATTTCCTTGCCACGACACAATTGAGCCTGCTTCAGGCAAAACCTGGGAAGTAATCGACTTTTATCCTCGAGCGGCGGACGCCCATGGCCAGCAGTTTCTGACGCAGTGCCTTGACCATCGCCTGCGGACCGGAAATGTAGAAAGTGCGCTCGAGGTAGTCGGGTATGGCCAGACGTATCAGGCGCTCGTCGATGTATCCGGAATACTGGCTGCGCTCGCCACCGCGCGCCACAGCGTGGATCGTCTTGATTCCAAGTTCCTGCCTGGCCGCGTCAAGCACGTCGCGATAGGCGATATCCTGCTGTCCTTCGGTTCCGTAGAGGATGACGATTGGTCGCCGCTCCTTGCGGTCGAGCAGATATTGCAGCATCGAACGGAACGGCGTGATGCCGATGCCTCCGGCCAGGAAAGCGATCTTGGTTTCACGCCGGGCGGGCAGCGTGAAGTTGCCGGCCAGTTGGGCGGCGTGGATCGTGCTGCCTGGTTTCATGGTCATCAATTCGCGCTTGAAGGCGCTGGATCGCGGATAGAACTTGACGCCAAGGCGGACCGTTTCCTCCGTAGGTGCCGAGGCGACCGTGAAATAGCGGCGGTTACCGCGATTGTCGGCACGATCGAGGCCGAGTGTCCATTCGAGATACTGGCCGGCCTGGAACGCGAGCTTGCGCGGCGACCGGAAGACGAAGTCAAAGCTGTCGACGGCCGATTGCTCGATGCGTTCCAACGTCAGCACGAAACGTCCCTTGGGGCCTGCCGCATAGGCGAACAGGTTGCCGGCAAGCAGCGCCAGTTCCGGGGTGAAATAGAACGAGCCGATATGAATGTTGGGCGCAAACAGGAAGCCGACGATGGCGGCAAAGGCGATACGCGGCCAACGCATCGTCGGCGCGGTCAGCGGCTCGGTCAGCATCACGAAGGCAAAAAACAGCAGAGGCGACGAACCCAGTGTCTCCGTAAGCGCGGTCCAGTACTGCGACGGATCGCTGGTTGCCAGAATGGTCGCCAACGCCACGACAATAAAGGTCGACACAAGATCAAGCCGGCGCAGTTTGCGGACAATGAGCATGCCGCCGAAGAGCACGAGTGGAACTAGCGGCAGATTGCCGCCAACCCACCAAGTGGCTGGTTGGTCGAGCAGCAGCGCGGACAGCGCCACGCCAAGTGCAGCCGGATTGAAAAGGTGCTTCCGGCCGACCGCGAGAATGAATTTCGATGAAATAGCCCAGACGGACGCAAATGCCACCGCCGCGATCCCCCTTACGTCCGTGACCGCTACCGGATCGAGGATGAGCGCCAGGATGAATGCGGTGATGTAGACGGATTCATTGTTGGCCGGGACTGCGACGACATGCGCAAAGACCTTGTTGGTAATCCAGCAGGCGGCCAGCGCCAAAGCCGTCGTGAAGGCAAGTGCAAGCGGGTCATGTGGCACCAGCTTGACGAAGCCGAGCACGAACGCCGCGCCGACCAGCGCCATCAGATAGTAGAGGACCAGCCTGTACATCGTCATATGATCGAGGAATCGGTCGATGGTCTTGATCATGGCAGGCAAAGGGCTCCGAACCCGGTTGTCGGTGTGGCGCGGCCATTGGTGTCGATGACATACCCTTCGAGGCCAGGCGTCCGCTCGATGAAGAGAATGCCGTCCCGCCCCATGGCGAAGGCCGCGGTGGCGAAACGATCGGCTTCGAGCACATCCGCACCGATGACGGTCAGGCTGACGATGTCCTGGATCGGACTGCCAATCCCATGCGGGTTGTAGATGTGCTGGCCGCGGACATAGGTGCCGGAGGTCGCGACGCCGCGGCCGCGGGGATAGACGATTTTTACGATCTCGTCCGCGTTGAAGGGATTGCGGATACCGACGCTCCAGTCATGACCCGAAGCATTCTTGCCACAGGACTGGATATCGCCGCCCGCTTCGATGAAAAAATCGCTGATGCCGGCTCGCTGAACGATGCCTGCCGCATTCCGGATAGCCCAGCCCTTGACGATGCCGGAAGGATCGAGCGACCCGTCGGCTTTGCGAATATCGAAGTATCCGTCCGTCTCGTCTTTTGTCTGTCTGGCGAGAGCGAGCACTTCCATCATCTCGCCGCTCCAGTCGACAACCGGAACGTCACCGCGGTTGATCGCCGCGATCTCGCTGTCGGCCCGGTATGTGCTGAAACGCCGGTCGACATGCTCGAAATAGTCAAAGACCGTGTCGATCAGATCGCCGGTCGACGCGCCGCCGATGTCGACCGTAATGGGCATGCCCATCAAAATTCGCGTGTCGCCCATGGAACTTAGGACGACGCTTTCTTCAGCGCGCCGCGCAGCGACTGGATGAAGGCCCTGCTGGTCAGCGTCGCGCCCGAAATAATGTCGACATTGGCGCTTTGTGCGCTGATCGCTTCGTCGCGCAGCATGGGCAGCGCCTGCCTGTTGATGCTGATGGAAGTGCGGCGGTCGGATGGGTATTTCAGCACTTTCAGCGCCGTAAGCTGCCCGCCTTGGACGAGGGCCTGAATCTGGATGATGCCGTAGTAGGCATCGGCCGTGGGGCCGGTGTAGAGGCCATCGGCATAACCGTGCGGCGCGAGCTTCATGCCCACCCGGACGACACGAGCTGGCGCATCCGGATATGCCGGCCGCGGCTGCGGGACAGGTATGTAGATGGCGGGCGTTACAGCAAATGAAGGCGTTGACGACGCAGCATCGGTGACAGCCGGCGCTACTGGCTGCGCCGGTCGCGTTGGCGATGGTTGTGGTGCCACCGGAACCACTGTCTGCTTGAAGGGCTCATTTGGCTCTTCGGCGGGCAGTGTTATGCCAGCTGTCGTTTCCCGGGCAATCGGGAACCTTGTTCTGAACCGGGGTTCGAGCGGCGCCGGGGAGGTGCGAAGCATCGGCAAAGCCGCAGCGGATGCGGGCTCTTTTGGCTGCTCGGAAGGCACATCTGCTGCATCGGCCGGCAGCGCTTCGCCAAGCATATCGTTTGCCGGATCCCTGCCGGCCAGATCCCAGACATAAGCGCCGGAGGCGGCGATTACGAAGAGTGACAAGGCAATCTGTTTCATCGGATGTGTTTCCAAGTTGAATCTCGCAGGGCGATCCATGTGGTCCGCTCCGGAGGCAATATCCCACGGCCAAGCTGACAACTGGCTGTCAGCTGAGTTCAAGCTGCGAGGCCGGCAAAGCTCATGGACATCAAGTCGATTTGTCATGGATCAAGATATTCGCATAAAGCCCGAGCTAAGAGGGCTCTCTCAAGCGAGATAGCTGCCATGACTGTTGCCAATGAGCCGGCCGGATACACCGCAACGCAAATTCTGCTGCATTGGGTGATTGCGGCGTTGATCGTCCTACAGCTCATCCTCGGTGAGGACATCAAGCCGGCTTACCGGGCGTTCTCACGCGGCACCGAGCCGGCAGCTGGCGATATATTCAACGCGAATATTCATGTGTATGTCGGTTTGGCGGTCCTGGTGCTGGCGATCTGGCGGTTTGCGGTCCGACTTATGGTTGGTGTGCCGGCCGCACCGTCGGAAGAAAGCGCATTTTTGAAGCGGATCGCCGCTGCCGCCCATTTCCTGCTCTACCTGTTCATTTTCGGGATGCCGATTACCGGAGCGCTGGCATGGTACTTCAACATTCGAGCGGTGGGTGAGATACACGAACTCGCCAAGCCAGTGATCATCATCGTTGTCGGCCTTCATGCCGCAGCGGCGCTGTGGCAGCATTTCTTTGTAAAATCGGATGTGCTCGTCAGAATGCTGCGGCCTGCTGGACGGCGCGCGCCGTGATGTCATGAGCCGCCTGCACAGTGAAAACCATCTCGTATCGCGCATCGGCTGGCTGCGCGCCGCCGTGCTCGGCGCCAATGACGGCATCGTCTCGACGGCCAGCCTGATCGTGGGTGTGGCGGCGGCCAATGCCGCGGCCTCAAATGTTCTGGTGGCCGGCGTGGCCGGACTGGTCGCCGGTGCGATGTCGATGGCGGCCGGTGAGTATGTCTCGGTCAGTTCGCAGTCCGATACTGAGCGAGCCGACCTCGACCGTGAGCGAGGCGAGTTGGCAACGCAAGCAGACTTCGAGCGACAGGAACTTGCGGACATCTTTGTCAAGCGTGGCGTGGAGCCGAGACTGGCCTTGCAGGTCGCCGACCAATTGATGGCGAAGGACGCGCTTGGCGCCCACGCGCGCGACGAACTCGGCATTTCGGAGGTGACGACGGCCAGACCGATCCAGGCGGCGCTGGCCTCGGCGGCTGCATTTTCGGTTGGCGCGGCCATGCCGTTGTCAATGGTGCTTGTTTCACCGGCCGCATGGCTCGCGGCAACGGTGTCTGTCGCCTCGCTCTTGTTCCTGGCGGTTCTGGGGGCCATTGGGGCCAAGGCGGGCGGCGCCGATGTGTTAAGGGCAACGGTTCGCGTTACCTTCTGGGGCGCGCTGGCGATGGCGCTGACCGCCGGTATCGGTGCCGTCGTTGGCACTGCCATCTGACGGTTCCCGAGTCGGTTCAGCCCCAGTCCCTATGAAGTTGCGAAAACGCAACGAGAGCGGTCCGAACGAGATTTAGAAGAGGCTTCGCAAATCGCGGAGACTTCATCGTGAAACAGCGCAGTTCGATCAATCCCGACATGGTCATCGACGAAATCATGAGGAAATGGCCGACAACCGTCGCTGTGGCGTTGAGACACAAGATGCTCTGCGTCGGGTGTCCGATAGGCACTTTCCATACGGTGAGTGAGGCGTGCCGGGAACATCAAGTCGATGAGGGCGACTTTCTGGTCGAGCTCGAATTGGCCATTCGAGGAGAAGGATGACGGTCAGTCTTTTTTCCGGTTCTCGGCCAGAACCACAAGGCGATGCGCATCTTTGACGGTGACTCTCTGGCGCCCGCTGACGATTATTCCGTTCTCTTCCCACTTGCTGAGCAGCCGGCTTACGGTGTGCAGCGTCGTCCCTGTCATTTCCGCAATGTCTTGCCTCGAAATCGGAAAGTCGATTTCAATGCCACTGTCGGTCCTTCGGCCGGTCTGGTTTGCCAGTCGCAGCAGCGCATGCGCAACCCGCTGCTCCACCTGTTCCGTGGACATCTCCACCACCCGCGTCTGCGTCTCCTGCAGCCTGTTTCCAACCGTCCTGTAGGTGGCTGCCCCAAACACGGGGAAGCGTCTCGACAGATCAGGCCACAGGGCGTTGGGCCAGGCCAGCACCACGCAATCCACGGCCGCAACTGCGCTGGCAGGGTAGGTCGTCCGGCCAAGCGCCGCGGCCACGCCAAAGATCTCGCCTTCGCTAATGTATCTGGCGATGACCTGCTGTCCGTCCGGCGTGGTACGGACCACCCGTATGTGCCCGGCGATCAGCACGAAGAAGGAATGGGCTTCGGCTTCCTGCTCGAAGATCGTTGAGTCTTTGGCATAGCGTGACGATCGAGCACTTCTGAGAAGCTCGCTTTGCTCTTCGGGTGCCATTCCTTGGAAGAGGGGCAGCCGCGATATCAGCGATCGGTCCAGCGCAGCCAAGCGGATCCCTCACAGCCCTACGGTTCCGCATCAGTCGTGCGGGAGACCTTTCTTATCCCGAGTTTGCGCCAGCGCAAATTGTCTCTGGCCGCATCAAGCTAAATGGCATGGAACGGCGCAACGCCGCGAAGACGAAACAAAGGACAAACCGATGAAACTCTCCATCCTCGCCGCCGCAATTTCCATCCTAGCGCTAGCCGGCGGTGCAAGCGCGGAAGAGCACGTGGTGCAAATGCTTAACAAGGGCGAAAAAGGCGCCATGGTTTTCCAGCCAGCCTTCGTCAAGGCGGCGCCCGGCGACACCGTCAAGTTCGTGCCGACCGACAAGACACACGATGCCGAGTCGATCAAGGGCATGCTTCCGGATGGCGCTGAGCCTTTCAAGGGCAAGCCCAGCGAGGAAATTACCGTTACGCTGACAAAGGAGGGCGTCTACGGCGTCAAATGCGCGCCCCACTACGGCATGGGGATGGTCGCGCTGATCGTTGTCGGCAAGCCGGTCAATCTCGATGCCGCCAAGGCGGTCAAGCATCCCGGGAAGGCAAAAACGGTGTTCGCCGACCTGTTCACCCAAGTTCCAGCCAACTGATCAGCATAAGCCTGCCTGCCATAAGCGGGCGGGCACGGACCGGACGGACCGAGGGCGGCGGTTCATCCGGCCCTTTTCATATGAGGATGCAAGTCATGGCAGTTTCACGCCTGCGGAGCTATTCCGGCCCCGCGTTTCTTTCCTATGGATTCAGGCCCTTCTTCCTCCTCGGGTCGTTCTATGCCGCGCTCTCCATTCTGCTCTGGCTGCCGATGTATGCGGGCGAACTCGATGCCCACAGTGCGTTTGTCCCCGTCGACTGGCACATCCACGAGATGCTGTTCGGCTATCTGCCGGCGATCGTGACCGGGTTCCTGCTGACCGCCATTCCCAACTGGACCGGCCGGCTACCCGTGCAAGGCCTGCCGCTGCTGGCGCTGGTTGTCCTGTGGCTTGCCGGCCGCGCCGCTGTCTTCTTCTCGGCCGATATCGGCTGGCAAGCGGCTGCCGTGATCGATGGCTCTTTTCTGCTTGCGGTCAGTGCTGCGGCGGCACGCGAAATCGTCGCGGGACGGAACTGGCGCAATCTCAAGGTGCTGCTGCCGCTTGCCTTCCTGGCCGGCGCCAACGGCGCGTTCCACATCGAGGCGCATCTTCAAGGTACTTCCGACATTAGCCGCAGGCTCGGCATGGCCGCTGCGATCATGCTCATCTCGCTCATTGGCGGGCGCATCATTCCGAGCTTCACCCGCAACTGGCTCGTCCGCGAAAATCCTGGGCGGCTGCCTGCGCCATTCGACCGTTTTGACGTCGCCTCGATAGCCATCTCAGCCGTCGCTCTGGGAGCATGGACGTTCGCTCCCGCCAACAGCGCCTCAGGAATGCTCATGGCTATCGCCGCAATCTGCCAGGTGTGGCGTCTGTCGCGGTGGGCAGGTGACCGTGCCTTGTGGGATCCGCTGGTGCTCATTCTCCATCTTGCATATGCCTTTGTGCCTGTCGGTCTTGCGCTCGTTTCGGCGTCGATATTCTTCCCCGATGCCGTACCAGCGGCGGCGGGACTTCACGCGCTCGGAACGGGTGCGGTCGGCGCGATGACACTTGCCGTGATGACCCGCGCAACGCTTGGGCACACCGCGCGAGAGCTCAAGGCTGGAAGAGGCCCCTCGTTCATCTTCGTGGCCGTCCTCCTCGCGGGATCATTGAGAATCATGGCCGCCTTCGTCCCTTCTGGCGTGGTGATCGATGTTGCCGGCACGGCTTGGGTGGCGGCATTTACCGGCTTCATCCTGGTCTACGGAATTGCATTGATGACGCCAAAGGCGCGGTGAGGCGAGAGAGCAGGCAACCGTAGAAAACGCGAATGGAGCAGCGGTTTCTGATTTTGTCAGGTAATGCCGAGGTAGCCGAGGAAACGGTTCGCCCACCCCCGATGGGCCCGGACCAGCCTGAAACCCAGATTGTCGGGAGGCGTGCCAACGGCACAGCCGCCGCTTTTTCCGTCGCTGACGAAGTTCGACATGTAGGCTCTGTGAAGCCCTTCAAGGACGTGGACGCCGCAATTGTCGACCGAACTCGCAACACCACTTCCATCCTCAGCCAATGTGGTGCGGACATAGCAGGTCGAAGTCCACTCCCAGACGTTGCCGGAAAAGTCGGCGAGCCCGAGGAAATTGAAGCCAAAGGAGCCACGGCTCCTGGGCAATGGGTCCGGTTTGCGATTGAGGTCCACCTCGGCCTTGTAGCTGGTGAGCCAACGTCTGGCGGGGTTGTTGGCGTCGTTTTCGACACCCTCGAATTCGCCTGCGAACCGCTCCGCCGCGGCAAATGCCCATTCCTCGTCGGATGGCAGCCGCCATTGGTCGCCGGTCGCTTGAGAATACCATCGGGCATAGGCATTCGCATCGAGATAGCTCACTCCGGTCACGGGAGCGCTGGCGGGGATCGTGCGGGTCTCCTGTGCCGGCTGGCAGCTGCCTACACCGACGCAGTCTGCATAGTCTTGCGCGCTGACCTGATAGGTCATGATCTCGAGCGGTTGGTCGAGCTGGCGTTTGAGGCGGGGATTGGCCTGCGGGTGGCCGCCCTTCAGGAACTCGCCCGGTATCGGATAGGTCATGGAGCCGGACAGCAAGGTCGTCGTGACAGCCACGGCGTAAGGCGGCCGGTGCCAACTGGCTGCCTTGATCGACAGAGCCGCCGGCACAGAAGTGGCCGCCATGGCGACCGCGAAAACCTTCAGGATGTAAGGAGACATGGCTGTTGTCCTTGCCCGGACAGCGATGCTGTCCGGGCACATGGAGTTCCATCAGTTGGTGGCGATGGGTTTAGGCGCCTCCACCTGCGTCATCAGGTCATCATTCCACTCGCCCTCGACCATGAAGTGAGCGGTCGCCCCGAGTTCCACGGCCTCGATCAGGTTGTGATTGACGTAGGCGTAGACGCCGGGCTGCAGGAACGTATAGAGCGCCGAGCCGGCAGAGCCGCCACGGATGAACCAGGTCTCCAGATCCTTGGCCGGCGGGTTGGCGAATTTGCCCTGTTCCCAGACATAGTCGCCGTGGCCACCGATCAGATGCGGCCGCGTGTCGCGGTTGGCCTGCGAATGGACGATCAGCACGGTCTCGCCGACCTTCGCCTTCATGGCGTTGTCGCCGATCAACGAACCGACCTTGCCGTTGAACACCACATGCGTCGGGATCAGTCCGCGCATGACCTTGACGATATCGTCGTAACCGTCGCCCGCCGACTCGTAGCTCTTGTAGTTGCCCTTCTCGTCGCGCGGAATGTAGAAGTCGCTCTCGCCGATGTAGAAGATCTTATCGTATTTGACCGGCTTGCCCTTGTCGTTCCTGAGCCCGTCGCGCGGCAGCACCATGATGGCGCCGTTCATGCCGGAAACGACATGCCACGGGATCATCGCGCCGCCAGGCGCACAGTGATAGACAAACGTTCCCGTTCGCGTTGCCTTGAAGCGCAGCGTCACCTGTTCGCCGGGATTGATCAAGGTGAGGCCGCCGCCGCCCAGCCCACCTGTGGCTGCGTGAAAATCGATGTTGTGGGCAAGCGTGTTGGTGTCGGAATTGATGAGCGTCAGTTCGACATAATCGTCTTGGTGGACGACCATCAGCGGGCCCGGGATCGAGCCGTTGTAGGTCATTGCGTTGAGTTGCGTCCCGTCCGCGTCGATGACCATCTGCTTCTCCTCGATCGTCATGGAGAATTCGACGATCTTCGGTCCGCCCTTGGCGATCTGGTCGTGCGGATGCACAAAAGGCGGCGCCACCAGCTTGATCTTCTCGCGGGCGAGCCCGCCAATCTCGGACTTTGTCACCGTTGCCGAAAATGCCGGCAGTGTCGCCACGGCGGCAGCGCCAATCGCTGCTCCGAAGAGGGCTTCGCGTCGCGTAATCATGTCAGTCTCCTGTCTCTCTACCGTTGCAGATGAGCAGAAGCTAACTGACCTGACGCAGCGTTTCTTTGCGCTGGCGCAAATTGGTGAGTGTTAATTGGAGGAGCAACAGCCTTCGGACTGCGGCAATCTTGTGCGCCAAGTTTGAGATGCAACAGTTTGGTGTCGCAGTTTTCTGCAAGCGTGCACAGTCACTGGCGGCTTTCTGAAAATCAGCGGCCGCCATTGCCTTACGGATAGATCAGAATTCGCTCGGTGGCCACGCCACCAAGAAAAAGGGCAACGGCCATTGCATTTCCGTAAGGCCGGGCGTCTTCGCTGCCGACAGCGTGCTCGCCAACCATGACGGGCGCTATACGACGGAGGAACTCGCCGACGGCCTCATGTCCAAGTGATGTGGGAAGGGAGCAGAACCCAATGGGGCTCTGCTTCGCGTCCCCGCTTTTTCGCAACTACGAAACCATCACCGAGAACGGATCCGTACTGAGGAAGAGGCCGTCCTTGACTTGCCCGACGCCGGCAACCTTCTCAGCCGCAACGATCGCTGCCTTCCGTTGACGCTCGTCGACAATCGCCCCCTTCAGTTCGACAAAGCCGTCGCTGACCCTCACATCGATCGAGTCACCACCGCTCCAAGTTTGTGGCTGCAGCTCGGCAAGGATAGCCTTGCGGATCAGGTCGTCATCGGGTGGTGTGGTGCCCTGTTTCGGCATGGCGCGGATCAGGACAAGCAGCAAATCAGTTCGCGTGATGATGCCGACGACCCTTTCCCGATCAACAATCGGGATATTGTTGATGTGATGTTGCATCATCAAGTCGACAATATCTGCGATCGATGCGCCAGGGGGCGCCGAAATGACGTGTGTGGTCATCACCTCATGGATGATCCGTCCGTTCGAGCGCACATAGTCATTGGCGGTTGTGCCCGGGCCAAGATCAAACTCCAGCCAGCGCGGACGCACACGCTGAGTCCCAAGTTCCTCTCGGCGCAAGAAGTCGCTTTTGCTCACAATGCCAACCAGGGCGCCGTCGCTGTCCGTTACCGGCAGGCAGCTGACTTTGTTTGAAAGCATGAGCTCGACCGCTTCGGCGATCGTTGTGTCCGCATCCGTCGTGATGACTGGCTTCGTCATTATGGCTTCGGCTTGCATCCTCAACCTCCTGATTTTTCGTCAGACGACGATAGGATATCCCAACCCGCGGCGCTTTGATCTGAGTCACTTGGAACGAAGGGCATTCTCCGCGCCGTCGTCGCTGTCGATGAGAATGCGCTCCGCCGCGCCATCGAGATCCTCGTACTGGCCGCTTCTCAATGCCCACAGGAAGCCGGACAGGCCGAGTACGCCAAGGAATAGCGCTACCGGGATGAGGTAAACGAGCGTCGTCATGTGGATTCGGCCAAGGCGCCGGCCCGCGCGGGCAGGTCTTGCCGCGCAGTTGCGGACGGCGCACCCGTTGCGAGGCCTAGCAGACGCATGGCATTTCCAATCACAAGCAATGACGAGGCAGACATCGCAACCGCCGCGATAAGAGGCGTAACATGGCCCAGAATGGCGATCGGCACGGCCACAGCATTATAAACGATCGCAATTGTTATGTTCTGTTGGATCAGGCTTCCCGCCTTGCGCGACACGTTCAGCGCCAGCGGGATCGCCAAGAGGCTTTCGCGCAGAAAAACGAAATCGGCTACATTGCGGCCAATGTCGGCGGCTGTGGCGGGTGCGATCGAGACATGCGCCGCGCTCAGCGCAGGCGTGTCGTTCAGGCCGTCGCCAACCATCAGGACCTTGTGCCCGTCTTTCGCCAGGCCCTCGATGCGTTCGACCTTGCCGGACGGCAGCAGGCATGGAACGAAATGGTCGATACCCAACATTTTCGAGACTTCGCCGCAGGCGCTCGCGGTGTCGCCTGACAGCATTTCCACCGAAATCCCTGCATCGTTCAGTTGCTCGACAGCCGCCCTGGCGTCTTCACGCAGTGCATCCTCGAAAGCGAAGTTAGCGACAACGATCCCGTCTTTCGTCAGGACCGTCCCGCCATAGCCATGTTTGCCTTCGCCGCCGGTGCGGGCCTTCCATCCAGCCCATCCGCGTCTGCCCAGCCGCCAGGTGATCCCGCCTGTCGTTGCTTCCATTCCAAATCCTGGATGATCTGTGACTATTTCGAATTTGCCTCGTCCGCTTTGGACGGCAAAGCCGGCTATCGCTTTTGAAAAGGGATGACGCGAATGCGCGGCCATGTCGGCCGCAATCGTCAGCATGGCCGGATCGATCGAGGCCGCATTGACGAGCCGAGGCTGACCGAGCGTGAGCGTTCCGGTCTTGTCGAACACCGCTGTATCAATTGTTGCCAGGCGCTCCATGGCCGAACCATCCTTGACCATGATGCCGTTTTCGAACAGGCGCCGCGCGGCGACCACCTGGACGATCGGCACGGCGAGGCCGAGCGCGCAGGGGCATGTGATGATCAAAACGGCGATGGCGATGGTTATGGCCCGGTGCCAGTCGCCAGTTGCCGCCATCCAGCCAAGAAATGTCACGAAGGCGGTGAGATGAACAACTGGAGCATAGAGCGCTGACACGCGGTCGGCGATGCGGCGGTACTGTGCGCGACCGCCCTCGGCGGCCTCCATCAGCCGAACCATTTCCGCCAGGAACGAATCCTTCGCGGCAGCTGTCGCCTCGATGGTCAGCGGGCCGGTAAGGTTGAGCACGCCGGCCTGGATGGCGTCGTTTGGCGCCACGCTTCTGGGCGTGCTCTCGCCCGAAACCAGCGAGCAGTCGACGTCCGATGTCCCACGCGTGATCTTGCCGTCGACGGGAATCCTTTCGCCAGTCGTGATCAGCAACAGCATGCCCGGTTCGATCTCGCCAACCGGCAGATAGTCGCGTGCGCCATCGTCGCGCAGCACCATGGCACCACGCCCGGCCAGTTGTGACAGGCTTTTCACGGCCGTGCGGGCGCGTTCGCGCATCACGTGATCCAGCGTGCGGCCGATCAACAGGAAAAACAGCAGAGACACCGACGCGTCGAAATAGGCGTGGTCACCATGGGTGATCGTCTCATAGAGGCTCATCGCGTAGGCCAACGACACGCCGACCGCGATCGGCACGTCCATGTTCATGCGGCCGTGACGCAAGGCATTCCAGGCCGACTTGAAGAAGATGCCGCCGGCGAAGGCGAGTGCGGGGATGGCGATCAGTGCCGAGACCCAGTGGAACAGGTCGCGGGTCGCGCCCTCGGCACCGGACCAGACCGAAACCGACAGCAGCATGATGTTGCCCGCCGCAAATCCGGCAACAGCGACGGCGCGGATAAGCTCCGAGAGCGTCTTGTCCTTTTCACTAATCTCGGGTTCGAACAAATGCGCCTGGTAACCCAGCCGCCCCAGCATGGCGACGAATGGCGGGGCCTCGTCCCCGCGCCACCGGACCGAGACCCGCTTCGTTGACAGGTTGACGCGAGCGGCCTCGACGTGATCGAGTTTTGCCAACGCCGTCTCGATTGTCTGGATGCAGGCTGCGCAATGAACCGTCGGAACTGAAAGGTCGGTCTGGCTAAGGCCATCGCCAAGCGACCGGCTCGCCAGCTTGATCTCTTGGCTGGACGGCAGGACGGATGTAGCGTTGCCCAGATCTACGGCCATTTCAGCACCTGGTGCACAACAGCTCATTGCAGCGCTCCATGGGAAATCATGATCCTGCGGACGTCGCGATAAGGTCTTGCCAGACCGGCATCGGCGTCGATTTCGACAATCCAGACACCATCCCTTGGCATGTGCTGCACTGCAAACTCCTGACCCGAGGCGCGGGCGAGCGTGACGGCCTCATCCTCTTTCTCGTAAGCGGGATGGCGAAACAGCACCTTCACGCCATGTAAGGGAACCGACTTGCCGGCAGCGTCGGTGAGGCTATAGCGGACTTCGCCCCATGAGATGGTCAGCTTGCCGGTCCAGCCAAGCGCTGCCTGCGCGCGCCCTTCCTCAGCCTTCTCGTTGAATTGCTGGCTCGCCACATAGGTGTTTTCGACGACAAGACCGGTCCAGCTTGTGTTGGCAAGCGTCGCCATCGTCAGATTGACCGCAATGACCACGCCGAAAAAGGCGAGGATGATGGCCAACATGTGCCTGCCGGTGAATTCGCGGGACTTTCGCGTGGTGGCGGTCATCTGGCGATCTCCTTGGCGTTGAAGGTGGCGATGTATTCGTTCGACTCGAAACTCGCTTTGTCCTCGACCCGGAGTGTGAAGGTCTGCGCTTCGCCATGGATCTCATCAGCAGGCAGGCGCACGAAAACCTTCAACATCTTAAGCCGGTCGGGTTCGACCTGGATCGCGAAAGAACGATCGGCGGGGAGATCGACACCGACGATGCTCATCTCTGCGCCTGGCAAGCCCCCTATGGTGACGATGATCGTTCTTGGTTCGGGGATCATGTTCAGCAGCTTGACGGTGTAGCCATTGCGGATAGAGCCGTCGGACAGCGTCACGAATTGCGGATTGCGGTCGTGCAAGACATTTATCTCGAGCCGGTCGCGCGTCATCAGCGAATAGAGCAGGCCCAGGCCGATCAGCCCCCACATAGCCATGTACACGTAGGTGCGGGGACGAAAGATCTTGCGGATGTGGAAATGAGCCACACTGTCTGAAAACAGGCCGTCAGCGGTTCTGACCAGCGACGGATTGACTGCACTGGAACCGCCCGCGGTCGCTAGCATCATGTTGGCGTTGTAGTCGGAGAGGGTCGCGTAGGAGATCAACCCGCGCTCTTTGCCAAGCTTGTCCATAACGCCGTCGCAGGCGTCGATGCAAAGCGCGCAGGTGATGCATTCAAGCTGTTGGCCGTCGCGAATATCGATCCCCATCGGACAGACGGCGACGCAGGCATTGCAGTCGACGCAATCGCCGATAGCCTTCCCCGCGGCTTGCGCCTTCTTGGCGTGACGTGAGCGCGGTTCGCCGCGCCAGTCATTGTAGGTGACGGTGAGCGAACTTTCATCGAGCATGGCTGCCTGGATGCGCGGCCAAGGGCACATGTATGTGCAGACCTGCTCGCGCATCAGCCCGCCGAACGTATAAGTCGTCGCTGTCAGCACGGCGACGGTGATATAGGCGACAGGCGCTGCCGTGCCGGTGAAGAGTTCGCCGAGCAGGGTCGGCGCATCGGCGAAATAGAAGATCCAGGCGCCGCCGGTCGCCGCACCTATGACTAGCCAGATGGCGTGTTTCGATACCCGCAGCACCAGCTTGCGGGCAGTCCACGGCCCGGCGTCAAGCTTCATGCGCGCGTTGCGGTCGCCCTCGATGGCCCGCTCGACAACCAGAAACAGATCGACCCACACAGTCTGCGGGCATGTATAGCCGCACCAGGCACGGCCGACAGTCGACGTGATCAGGAAGAGACCGACGCCGGCCATGACCAGAAGGCCGGCGACGTAGTAGAATTCCTGCGGCCATATCTCGACCAAGAAGAAATAGAAACGCCGGTTGGCGACATCGAGCAGCACGGCCTGATCGGGGGCAAACGGGCCACGGTCCCACCGCAGCCAAGGCGTCAGATAGTAGATGCCAAGGGTGACCGCCATCACCAGCCATTTGAACTGACGAAAATTCCCGGAGGCCCGTTTCGGGAAGATCTTCTTGCGCGCGGCATACATCGGCTGTCGCACTTTGGCGGAGTTGACCGCCTCGGCTTCGAGCCGTTCTACCTGCGTATTGTCCAGCACTGGTCTCTCCCGTCACGGAGCTTGTGATTTCGCCGGGCACGTGACCTGGCTGGGTGCAGACAGGTGCGCGAAATACAGCGTCGAGCGGATTTTGCCGTCGACTGGATTGCGCCGCGTTGATGCAGGTCAATCGCCGGGTACACGCAAACAAATCGAGGCCCGGCAGAGCCGGGCCTCGTCGCTTGGACGGTGAGGGCCGGAGAATAGACCCCCGTTCCTATTCTCCACCGCCTAGCGAATGCACGTAGACCGCCAGCTCCTTGATCCTGGTTTCGCCCAGCCGCGCGCCCCAGGCCGGCATCACGCCCTGTTTCGGCGCGGCGACCTGGGCGGCGATGGCCGCTTCGCCCGATCCGTAGAGCCAGATGGCATCGGTCAGATCAGGAGCGCCGAGCTCCTTGTTGCCGTTTGCATTGTCGCCGTGACAGGCCACGCAGTTTTCGGCAAAAACTTTAGCGCCGGGCACCACCAACGATTGATCGCCGACGGTTTGGGACAGACTGGTAACATAGGCGCTGACCTGTTTGATCTGGTCTGCGGTGATGATGTCGCCGAAGGCTGGCATTTCCGACAGGCGCGTATCCGGATCGGAGGCGAAGCGGATGCCATGCGTAATCGTCTGCTGGATCTGGTCCGCCTTGCCGCCCCACAGCCAGTCGTCGTCATTGAGGTTGGGGAAGCCCTTGGAGCCCTGGGCGCCGGAACCATGGCACTGCACGCAATTGAGCTTGAACGCGGCGCCGCCGGCAGCGACCGCGAATTCGCGCAGTGTATCGTCGGCGGCAATCTCAGAGACGTTTTTCGATTCTATTGCCGTGACGTATTTGCCCTTGGCCACCTCGGCCGCCATCAACTCGTGACCGACCTCATTGCGGCTCGAATAGCCGAGCACGCCCTTGCTTGCCGAATGCAGCAGAGGCCATGCCGGATAGGCGATGGTGTATCCGATCGCCCAGACAATGGTGATGTAGAAGGTAATGACCCACCAGCGCGGGAGCGGGTTGTTCAGCTCGCGAATACCATCCCATTCATGACCAGTGGTCGAAACGCCAGAGATCTCATCGATATGCTCGTCGCTCATGATCACTCGTCCTCAAGGGGAATCCGGGCAGCTTCGTCGGCAAGCTTGCGGCTGCCGGGGCGCAGGGCAAAGGCGATCGCGCCGACAAAGAACAGAGCCATGGCGACCAGACCCCAGCTGTCGGCGAACTCCCGCATCAAATTGTAATCCATGGGTAAAACTCCTCTCAGCGGTAGCCGGCGGCTTCGTCGTAGTTCTTGAAATCGACCAGCGTGCCAAGCATCTGGAGATAGGCGACGAGGGCATCCATTTCGGTGACCTGTTGCGGGTTGCCGTCGAAGTCGCCGATCTTGGCTTTGGGGTAGCGGGCCTCGAGGCCGGATGTGTCGGCGTTGGGATCGGCTTGCGTCATCAAATCGGCATTGGCGTGGGCGATCATGTCGTCGGAGTAGGGGACGCCAACGCGCCTGTTGGCGACCAGATGCGTCGAGAAATCCTTCACGTCGATCGGCGTGTCTTTTAGAAATGCGTAGCTCGGCATGATCGATTCCGGCACGACCGAACGCGGATCCGTGAGGTGATCGACATGCCACGCATTCGAGTAGCGGTCGCCAACCCGGGCGAGGTCCGGTCCGGTGCGCTTCGATCCCCATTGGAAAGGATGATCGTACATCGACTCGGCCGCCAGGCTGTAGTGACCATAGCGCTCGACTTCGTCGCGGAATGGCCGGATCATCTGGCTATGGCAGAGGTAGCAGCCCTCGCGCACATAGATGTTGCGCCCCACCAGTTCGAGTGGCGAGTAAGGGCGCATGCCTTCCACCTTCTCGATCGTGTTGTCGAGATAGAAGAGCGGTGCGATCTCGACGATGCCGCCGACCGTCACCACAAGAAGAGAGCCAACGAGAAGAAGCGTAGCGTTCTTCTCGATGATCGCGTGTTTGTCCATCAAGCCCATTGTCTGGCTCCTTATTCGGCAGGCTGAAGGGCGGGAACAGCGCCGGGCATCGGCTCCTCCTCGCGCTGGTAGCCGAGGATGGTCATGGCGATGTTCCAGGCCATGATCAGGGCGCCGGAGAGGTACATGGCCCCGCCGATGGCGCGCATGACATAGTAGGGGTGCATGGCGGCCACGGTTTCGGCAAAGGAGTAGACCAGGAAGCCCTGCTCGTCGTATTCGCGCCACATCAGGCCCTGCATGATGCCAGACACCCACATGACGGCCGCGTAGACGACGATGCCGAGCGTCGCCAGCCAGAAGTGCCAGGTGACCAGCCGCAGCGAGTAGAGCCGTTGGCGGTTCCAAAGCTTCGGCACCATGTAATAGATCGCGCCGAACGAGATCATCCCGACCCAGCCGAGCGCACCGGAGTGCACGTGACCTATGGTCCAGTCGGTATAGTGCGACAGCGAATTGACCGCCTTGATCGACATCATCGGGCCCTCGAAGGTCGACATGCCGTAGAAGGCGATGGCCATCACCATCATGCGGATAATGGGATCTGTGCGTAGCTTGTCCCAGGCGCCCGACAGCGTCATCAGGCCGTTGATCATGCCGCCCCATGACGGCATCCACAGCATGATCGAAAACACCATGCCGAGCGTCTGCGCCCAATCGGGCAGGGCGGTGTAGTGCAGGTGATGCGGACCGGCCCAGATGTAGAGGAAGATGATCGCCCAGAAGTGGATGATCGACAGGCGGTAGGAATAGACCGGCCGGTTCGCCTGCTTGGGCACGAAGTAATACATCATGCCGAGGAAGCCGGCGGTGAGGAAAAAGCCGACGGCGTTGTGGCCGTACCACCATTGGGTCAGGGCGTCCTGGACGCCGGAAAAGGCGGAGTAGCTCTTGGAACCCAGGAATGAGGCCGGCATCGACAGGTTGTTGACCACATGCAGCATCGCGATGGTGACGATGAAGGAGAGGTAAAACCAGTTGGCGACGTAGATGTGCGGCTCCTTGCGCTTCAGGATCGTGCCGAGGAACAGGATGAGATAGGCGACCCAGACGATGGTCAGCCAGACGTCTACATACCATTCGGGCTCGGCGTATTCGCGGCTCTCGGTGATGCCGAGCAGGTAGCCGGTCGCGGCCATGACGATGAAGAGCTGGTAGCCCCAGAACACGAACCAGCTGAGATCGCCGCCGAACAGCCGAGCGCGGCAGGTGCGCTGGACGACATACAGGGACGTGCAGAGCAGCGCATTGCCGCCGAAGGCGAAGACGACGCCCGACGTATGCAATGGCCGTAAACGGCCGAAGTTAAACCAGGGCTGAATGTTGAGATCGGGGTAGGCAAGTTGCAGCGCAATGACGACGCCGACCAGCATGCCGACGACACCCCAGAACATGGTGGCGATGGCGCCATAGCGGATTGGCCCATCCATGTAGGCGCACGGGTCGATCGGAGCAGCTACTTCGAAATTCGTGTTGCGAATGAGGATGGCGACAAAGCCGAGCAGCACAAAAAACAGGACCCACATATGCTGCCGGAATGGCTCGTCCACACCGAACCCGGCTGCCACAAGGGCCGCAAATGTGAACAGGCCCAAGGCGAAGATTTGCGTGCCGAACTTCATGAGATGTCCCCGACCTCGGATTGGGATGCGCGGATACCAATCCGCTTGACACCAATTCCGCAGTCGCGGTGCGCCCGCCTTGATCCATGTCAAAGCTCAGCCCTTTCGGATTGGGCAGCGTGGCCCTTGCAAACGACCGGAGGCCGCCGTTGAACCGGAAGAAATGGCAGGGATCGCCGCTGTTCGACGAAGGCGATGAAAATCCCATACCAGCTGGTCGATCCAGCAGAGAAGCGGTTCCGGCTGCCGTTATGAGGCGCGCGCACAGGGAAAAGCTGCAGCTCTGCGATGCTTTGGAGACAATTGCAGATGCCTTGCCCAGGGTCGACCGTCTGAAGTGCCTCGGCACGGCCAA
Organism: Mesorhizobium sp. M1006; assembly: GCF_040318825.1. Classification (NCBI taxonomy): domain Bacteria; kingdom Pseudomonadati; phylum Pseudomonadota; class Alphaproteobacteria; order Hyphomicrobiales; family Phyllobacteriaceae; genus Mesorhizobium; species Mesorhizobium sp. M1006. Next base: position 191,296 of record NZ_JAMYMZ010000006.1, on the reverse strand, counting down.
CGCGATCATTCCGCTGCTGCGCGACATTCATCGATACGAAGAGACGGTCATCTTCCCCGCCTATGAGGAGGCCACGGCAGGCAGCAACGCGAACCTTGCCTCAACCAGGCGCTTGCGGGCCGAACATGTCGAAGATGAATGCTTTGCCGGCGAGGTGACCGAAACGCTGCTGGCCATCGGTCACGGCGAGACGGTCCAGAACCCCGAAGCCATCGGTTTCATGTTGCGCGGCCTGTTCGAGAGCTTGCGCCGGCACATCGCGTTTGAACGCGAGCACGTCCTGCCGATGATCGGGATCGTCGATTGATCCTAGACGCCAGAGCGTCGTTGCAGCCGGGTCAAGTTGTCGACGGTGACTTCCCGATTGTTCTCGATCCGGATAACTCCATCTGATCGCAGCCGGGTTAGCTGCCGGCTCACTGTCTCGATCGTCAGGCCAAGGAAATCGGCGATATCGGCGCGCGTCAACGGCAGATCGAAACTTGTCGACTGAGCGGCCGGATCGAGCGTGGGATCGATGTTTCTGGCAATCATCAGCAGAAAGCTCGCCACTTTTTCCGCAGCGGTCTTGCGGCCCAGCGTGACCATCCAGTCGCGTGCCTCGTCGAGTTCGTTCAGCGTCTGCTTGAGCAGGCGGTGCTCGAGTTCTGGCGACTCTCTCATCATCCTTTCGACGGACGCCCTTGGAAACGAACACAGGGAAACGGACGTTGCGGCTTCGGCGTTGATTGCGCTTTCCACCTTGAAGGGCCGCCCCAGAAAATCGGGGGCGAACTGGAGGCCGACAATCTGCTGGCGTCCGTCCGACAGGCTCTTTGTCAGCTTCACCACGCCGGAAAGCACGTTCGAATAACTGTCGACGGTCTCGGTGTCACCAATCAGTTCTGCGCCCGGTTCAACGGTATGCTTCGACGAGGTTCTGGCCAGGCCAACCAGTTGATCGGGATCGAGCGCACCGCATACACCGTGGTGGCGCGCTTCGCATGATTGGCAAAGCACGGGAACGCCGGCGCTGTGTACATCCTGACGCACTGTCACCACGATGGTCCTAGAAATCCGAAGATGCCAGCAGGATACAGCATCCGCCCGAGAAAGCCTTGCGGCAGTTTGTCCGCAGCAAGATGGCATTGACCGAAATCAAGGCCGCCGGCGTCCAATGTGAGCAATGTCGCGACATGCAAAGTGGAGCGGATAGAGACATGCGGTCACAATTAGTAGCCAGACTTGGTGAGAACGTGCCGCGCTATACAAGCTACCCAACAGCGCCGCATTTTCATGCAGGCGTTGATGCTGCAATTTGTCGTGGCTGGCTGCAGGCGCTCAACGATGGCGATGAGATCTCGCTCTATCTGCACATCCCGTATTGCGACAAGCTTTGCTGGTTCTGCGCTTGCCATACCAAGCAGACACGCCACTACGAACCAGTGACCACATATCTGCGCTCACTGCATGCCGAGATCGCCACCGTCTCCAGTCTTGTCGCAGGCAAGGGCCGCGTGCGTGCCGTCCATTTCGGCGGCGGTTCGCCGACGATGCTCAAACCGGAGGATCTGGTGGCGCTGGGAACCGTCCTGCGCAACAGCTTCACATTTTTCCCCGGTGCAAAGATCAGCGTCGAGATCGAACCCAACGATATGGACGACGCCCGCCTCGATGCACTTACCGAAATCGGCATGACAAGGGCGAGCCTCGGCGTCCAGGATTTCGACCCGAAGGTGCAGAAAGCGATCAACCGCGAGCAGAGCTTTTTGCAGACCAAGACGGTTGTTGATGGCGTTCGTTCGCGCGGCGTCGAATCGGTCAATCTGGACCTGCTCTATGGCTTGCCGCACCAGACCAGGGAGAGTGTCTCCTCCACCGTCGCGCAGGCACTGACCCTGGAACCGGATCGGATCGCGCTTTTTGGCTACGCCCATGTGCCGTGGTTCAAGAAACATCAGACGATGATCGACGAGGCGTGGCTGCCAGGGCCAGAGGAGCGATTTGCTCAATCGCAATTGGCGGCGCGGGCGATCGTGGACCAGGGATACGAAGCAATCGGGCTCGATCATTTCGCCAAACCGGGCGATGCCCTCGCGCTTGCCGCCCGCGCCGGAACACTGCACCGGAACTTTCAGGGCTATACCGAGGATCGCTGCGAGACCTTGATCGGCCTTGGTCCGTCATCCATCAGCCAGTTTCGCCAGGGCTATGCACAGAATATGCCTTCGACCGCCGAGTATGGACGTATGGTTGCTGATGGCGGGCTGGCCGCTGTTCGGGGTATCGCGCTTTCCGACGACGACCGTGTTCGCGGCTGGATCATCGAGCGATTGATGTGTGACTTCGCCTTCTCGGCGATTGAGCTGGTGGAGCGCTTTGGCGAAGCCGGCCAAAGACTTCTCCTCGAGGCGAGTTCCACGGCTCTTGATGGTCCTGCGCGGTTGCTTGAACTTGATGGTGACCGCTTCGTCGTGCCTGCGGAAAGCCGGCCCTTTGTCAGGAGCATCGCGGCAAAGTTCGACAAATATTTCGAAACCGGCAAGGCCAGGCATTCGGTAGCGGTCTGAGCATCGGCTGCAGTCGGTTGGGAAGGCTACCTCCCGATCTGAACAGCGCAGATCTTCGACCGTGTCAGGAATCGCTTCTCCCGTCCGTTATCGAGGGAGAACATGCCGCCGCGGCCAGGCACTACGTCGATGATGAGATCGGTATGCTTCCACACCTCGAATTGCGAAGCCCCGATATAGAAGGGTGCGTCGCCGATGTGGCCGAGCAACACATCCTGATCGCCGACGATGAAGTCAGCACGCGGATAGCACATCGGCGAAGACCCGTCGCAGCAGCCGCCCGATTGATGAAACAGCACTGGTCCGTGCTCGGCAACAATCTCCGCGATCAGTTCAAGCGTTTCCGGCGTCGCCGTGACTTTTGCATGCATAGTCTAATCCGGTTTCCAGCCATTATGGGCGCGGCCCCGCGCGGGGCCGCGCCTGTGGGGCAAAGAGGTGATCAGAAGAAGCCGAGCCTCTTCGGGCTATAGCTGACCAGCATGTTCTTGGTCTGCTGATAGTGGTCGAGCATCATCTTGTGTGTCTCGCGGCCGATGCCAGACTGCTTGTAGCCGCCGAAGGCCGCATGCGCGGGATAGGCGTGGTAGCAGTTGGTCCAGACGCGGCCGGCCTGGATCGCACGGCCGAAACGATAGGCACGGTTGCCATCGCGGGTCCAGACCCCGGCCCCGAGGCCGTAAAGCGTGTCGTTGGCAATGCTGAGCGCTTCGTCATCGTCCTTGAAGGTCGTGACAGAAACCACCGGCCCGAAGATCTCCTCCTGGAAGATGCGCATTTTGTTGTGTCCCTTGAACACGGTCGGCTTGACGTAATAGCCGCTCGCCAGATCACCAGGCAGAACATTGCGGGCGCCACCGGTCAGCACCTCCGCGCCTTCCTGGCGGCCGATGTCGATATAGGACAGGATCTTCTCCAACTGCTCGGACGAGGCCTGGGCGCCAATCATCGTCGCCGGATCGAGCGGATCGCCCTGCACGATCGCCTCGACGCGCTTCAGCGCGCGTTCCATGAACGTATCGTAGATCGATTCATGGATGAGCGCGCGGCTCGGGCAGGTACAGACCTCGCCCTGGTTTAGCGCAAACATGACGAAGCCTTCGATCGCCTTGTCGAAGAAATCGTCGTCCTCGGCGACAACATCCTTGAAGAAGATGTTTGGCGATTTGCCGCCCAATTCCAGTGTTACGGGGATAAGGTTCTGGCTGGCATATTGCATGATCAGCCGGCCCGTCGTGGTCTCGCCGGTAAAGGCGATCTTGGCAATGCGCGGCGACGACGCGAGTGGCTTGCCCGCCTCGAGACCAAAGCCGTTGACGATGTTGAGCACGCCCGGCGGCAGCAGATCGCCAATAAGGTCGGCCCACAGCAGGATGGCAGCCGGGGTCTGCTCGGCAGGCTTCAGCACGACGCAGTTTCCCGCGGCGAGCGCGGGAGCAAGCTTCCAGCATGCCATCAGCAGCGGAAAATTCCAGGGGATGATCTGGCCAACCACCCCGAGCGGCTCATGGAAATGATAGGCGACGGTGTCGTCGTCGATCTGGGAAAGGCTCCCTTCCTGGCCGCGCACGGCGCCCGCGAAATAGCGGAAATGGTCGATGGCCAAGGGCAGGTCGGCGGCGGTTGTTTCACGGATCGGCTTGCCGTTGTCCCATGTTTCAGCGCATGCGAGGAGATCGAGGTTCTCCTCCATGCGATCGGCGATGCGGTTGAGGATGAGTGACCGCTCAGCAACGCTGGTGCGCCCCCAGGCGTCCTTGGCGGCATGTGCCGCGTCCAAGGCCACCTCGATGTCCTGGGCATCCGAGCGCGCCACCTCGCAAAGTAGCTGACCGTTCACCGGCGAGAAGTTCTCGAAGTAGCGGCCGGCGCGGGGCTCGGCCCATTTCCCGCCGATGAAATTGCCGTAGCGCTTGTCGAAGGGCGCCTTGACCGAGCGTGAGAATTCAACCTTGTTCATGCGTATTCCTCCCAAAGCTGACGTCGCGGGATGCGACGCTTCGGAAGAGACTTGCGATTTCCGCCTGTGGTTGTCACCGTACCGGTCACAGTGGTCGGAGGCGATGTGTCGCAGAATTGCGACAGTCAGATCGAAAGGTCAGTGCGTCCGGTGAACATCAAGGCGGTTGAGTTTGCGGTGAAGCGTCGCGCGGCTAATCCCAAGTGCCTGAGCCGCAGCGGAGACATTTCCGTCTGCCCGTGCCAGCGCTCGCTGCAGAGCTGCGCGCTCTGCCTCAGCGAGAATTTTGGAGTCACTCTCGGCCCAGCCGAGCAGATCGGCGGCGGGCATTGGTTTGTCGAGGCACTGCTGCGTAATGCCAAGTGCCAGGCGGGCCGAACGGGTCGCGCCGACCACGAGCTCGTCGGCATCGACGGCGATGAGCGCGCCGGAGCCTTTGTCGCTCACCGGCGCCAGCAGAATTCGCGCCTTCGGGAATGCCATCCTGAAGTTCTCCGCCTCGATCCGCCGCGCCGCGTCGATCACGGCGATCGAAATGAGATTGGCGAAGGCCTCGATCAGGTCAGCCCGGCAGGAAGACACGTCAAGAGCAGCCACAAGATTCCCCTCGTGATCGTGGATCGGGGCGGTGGTGCAACTGAGTACCGTGTTGCGCGTATGGAAATGTTGGTCACGGTGAATTGTCAGCGCGCGCCCTTCGACAAGACAGGTGCCAATTCCGTTGGTGCCCTGGCTTTCCTCATTCCAGACCGAGCCAGTCCACAAACCCCAGGAATGAAACGTCTTGTCGTCTACGGGCGCGCCGCGCCGTTCGATTGGCACGCCGTCACGATCGGCGAGTAGGACGCAGCATCCGACGCCGCCTACCGCAAGATAGAGACGATCGAGACTTGATTGCGCGGCGTTGACGAGAGGTTCGATGCGTTGCCGGGCCTGCCCCAGTTCGGCCTCGGTCAGATAATGTGGAGGGCTGCGGTCAGCTGGATCGAGCCGATGCAAATTGGAAGACCGGCGCCAGGACGCAACCAACGCCGACGTCGCCGCAGCGTCCGAAGCAATCGCCGCTTGAATGCGGTCAGCATGATGACCGTATAGTTTTTCGCCCATACTCATCCTCCCGAAACTGATTTCTTTCCTCCGATTAGCACGTAGTCAATTCGCCGAAAGAAGCAGAAGGCAAGTCGCTCTTGCCTAAGCACCCATCGAGAAAGCCTACCAACAGTAATGCCACGCAATCATTGATCCGGAGCAAGTCTGCGCATCGGTTGGTCAGAAATGCTCACCGGCCTTGAACGGTCCGATACGGGTGCCGGCTGCGATCAGGTAGGCGGTCGACCAGCCGATGAGCAAGAACCCGTTCACGCCCTCCAGCGCCGCCAGGACACGCCACGCATGAGCTGGCACGATGTCGCCATAGCCGACCGTCGAGAAGGTGATGGTGGAAAAGTACAACGCCGTTTCGAAATCGGCGAAGATATCGAGCAACCGGTATAGCCCGGCCCAGAGCCACACCTCCGCGGTCATGACGGCAAAGAGGCCCATCACCACGCTGATTATCGCCACGATGCGGCTGCGGCGCCCGTGCATGCGAAAGCGGGAGACAAGATATCCCATCGCATGTGTGACGGCGATAAGGCCAAAGGTGTGAACCAGCACCGTCAGGCTTATGACGATCGTGCCGATGAGCAGATTTAGAATCATGGGTGACCCTACCGGTCGGAATCGCGACACTGTTTGCGCCAGATCAAATCTGCAGTTCGCGGTTGTTGCTCTGGCCTTTCGGCCGGGTTTCGCATCCCCATGCTCGACATGCAGGCCGGGTTCGCGGGCGTGGCGTGGAGGCAGATCGCTACGCCATGGGTATCTCGGGTATGCGAGCTCGCGGCAAACCCCTACGAGATCATGCGGTGCAATACGGGAAAGAGCCTGATTTTGTTGCCGACGTCGCGGCCAATCTTCCACATGGTCATCAGGTCTTCTGGGAACGCCTTCATGAGATGTTCCGTTTCGGGGTCCTTCGGGCGCCAGTATGACCGGCACACGGTTGTGGAACGTCACCATGGGCGGATTCGGCGGCGGAATGCGCGAGAGCCGCGTCTTGTCGCGCAGCAGCCCTTCAAAGCCTTCCTCAGCGAAGCGCTCCTGCCAGCGCCAGACACAGGTTGCCGGTCCGCCGCATGATTTCGACCGTACCGATACCATCGGCGCTCAACGGCACGATCTCGGCGCGCCAGACATGCTTCTGCGGACTGTTGCGGTCGCTGACCAGCCAGGCGCCGATGATCAGAAGGCGAGACGGTGAGAGATGTTCCAGTGCGCATGCGCCAGATTCGCAGGCGGAAACCACTAGGAACAATCTATTGACTAAGAACTCTGACTAGTAAAGAGTTCGTTCTCAGCGTGGCCGACAGAGAACATAAGCGTTCTTGCGTCGCCGTTGGAACAACGTCGTCCCCCGGGTTGAGCCGCCAAGTCATGCCGAAGCGCACAACAGGCCGGTACGAAAGCGTGACCGCAGGCGGCGAGAAGGTTGGTGCCTTCGTCCCCTTCGATCTGCCGCCGGTGCGGCCGGTGCTTGTCATCGACACCAAGCTCGAACGCCGCCTTGGGCAAGCCGAGCAGGCGCTTGTCCGACTCGATCTGGCGGGCGAGATGGTGCCTTCGCTCGACTGGTTCATCTACGCCTTCGTGCGCAAGGAAGCGGTGATCTCGTCTCAGATCGAGGGCACGCAAGCATCGCTCGTCGACCTTCTCGCTTTTGAAGCCGAGGAACAGCCCCAACCCAATGCCGATGTCGAGGAGGTGACAAACTACCTTGACGCCCTTGCCTACGCGCGCAACCAGCTCGCGTCGAAGCGTGGTCTGCCGCTTTCCCTGCGGCTCTTGAACGAAGCACACAAGCGGTTGATGCGCGGCGTGCGCGGCGGAAGCAGGCAGCCCGGAGAAATCCGCCGCAGCCAGAACTGGATTGGCGGAAGCCGTCCCGGGAACGCGGCTTATGTTCCGCCGCCTTCCGAGAAACTCCCTCAGCTTCTCAGCTCTTTAGAGAAATACATCCACGCCGACGACCAGCTGCCGAAGCTAGTGCGGACGGGTCTCTTGCATGCCCAGTTCGAAACCATTCACCCCTATCTCGATGGCAATGGGCGGATCGGGCGCCTGATGATCGCCCTCCTGCTGGAACACTGGGGACTCTTGAGGGCTCCGCTTCTCTATCTCAGCCTCTTCTTCAAGCGTCATCGCGAGGAATACTACCGGCGCCTCAATCGCGTGCGGCTAGAGGGCGACTGGGAGGGCTGGATCGATTTTTTTCTCGATGGCATCGCCACGATCGCCGATGAAGCTGTCGGCTCGGCGCGTGAATTGTTCAACCTCGTCAGCGCGGATCGCACGCGGCTGCTGGGTGTCGAATCCGTATCCGTTTCAGCTCTTCGATTGTTCGAGCGGCTTCCGCGGCATCCGATCGTGACCGTCGCATCGGCGATGAAGCTGCTCGACACGAGCAAACCGACCGCAGCCCGCGCCATCGAGGTGCTGGCCGAAATCGGTATCCTCGTGGAAACGACAGGAAAGAAGCGCGACCGCAGTTTCGGCTATCGCGCCTATATGGAACGTCTGCGAACCGGAACGGAACTGGACTTCAGCCGATGAGCGGCCGGCGGCGGATCACTCAACCCTATAGCCGAGCGTCCGATATCCCGTTCGCCGTTTTGCTGCCATGCGTGCCAGCACCGGGACCATCTCATCAACATAGTCGAAGACGATGACGGTCAGCCAGGTCATGTAGTCTTCGGGCGCCAGTATGACCGGCACACGGTTGTGGAAAGTCGCCATGAGCGGATTCGGCTCACAGGTCAGCACCGTGAAGCGGATGTTGTCGCCGATAGCGGGGTCGCGCCAATTCTCCCAGAGCGCCGCCAAAGCGAACGGCTCGCCCGACTTCATGGCAATGGCATACGCACAGCGCTCTCTGGGGGCGCGTTCCGGCTATGGCTTTTTGTCCGCGGAAAGGGCCGTTGTGCTTTGTGGCAGGGTCTTCACTTCGGTTTCGCGCAAGAGCCCGTCGAGCGTCAGCAGCGGCGCGCGCATTGTCATGGCATAGGCGTAGTGAAAGCAATCGAAATTGCTGAAGTAGCGTTGCCAATTCCGTGTTTTTCGGCAACCGCGACGGCATAGGACAGTACCCGCAGCGGCGATCCTGGCTCGCGAAGCGCGATTCTTCTGCTTCCAGCCATTTGACCACGACCGCCCCGGCGGCGCTGTACGGGGAATTCAGCTGGTCCGGCCAGGATAGAACAATAATCGCCTCCCACGCGGCGAGCGTCGATGTGAAGGGGGAGGGCGCTTCCAGCAAGGCGGCTTCGTAGCTATCGGCCGTGTCCTCGCCAGCCATCATCGACACGATGGCACAGGCATCCACGAACCTTATTCGTCGCCCTGCAGATCGTGATCCAGGTCGTGATAGGCTTCTTGTGGGACCGGCTTTCGATCAGGTTGGAAAGACAGGCCATGTTTTGCCAGAATCTTCTGTGCGGTCTCGCGCGGCCGCTCCTTTTTCATCCGGTTTCGGATTGTCTCACGGAGAGCGGATATCACCGCTTCGGTGATATTGGTGCGGTCGAGGCGGGCAAGCTCCCGCGCCAATTTGTCAGCTTCGTCGTTTCGGATGTTCAAGGTCATATGTGTAGCTCCAATCGCGTATCCATCATTACGCGTCGTGTAGCTTTTTTCAGTGCTCGGTCGTTACGGCGCGGGGCGGCGTAATATTCGACGCTGCGGACATAGTAAATTCGTTTCAGCCGGCGCACCGTCATTGCCTGCCGTTGCTCGGCCGAAGGATGTTCGCAGCTGATGACGACCGTATCTTGTCGCGGGCACGTCTCACCATCGGGCGGTGAGCGATCCCAATCTGTTGGATGCCTTCAACCGCGATGCCGCCGTGCAGAAACGGACCGTGCCTGAAGCTGCAGAGGCAGCGACAGCCCTGTGGGGAAGGACAGCCGCAACCGCAATCGCCTGGTGCGCCGTGTCGGCGTATTGCTACGGGCGGATACGGGAGTACCGGTTCTGGTTTCGGGTATTCGCCTATCTTTGCCGAAGTGGGAGCAGAGTCGGAGAAGGTTCGTCCAGGCTTTTCCCGATAGGGAAATCATGTTCGACGAGGGAGCTGCCTGCTTGTCGAGAGAACGCCGGACCGAAGTCAGCCCGTCAAGGCCAGAGCCGCATCGCTATGGCGCGTGCTGCGCCAGCCTTGACCGGCAGTCTTCGGCCCGGCGGCCGCTTTGGACGCAGGCAAACTCCGGTACGAGCCGTACCGCTCTACCCCTCGGGGTACGTTACTCCGGCAATTCATCTCCCTTGATCGGCGCCTTCCCTTTGCCCGCCCGCTTCAGGATGTGCAGCGCCTTGGGGATGTCTGCACGGGCAGCGCGTTCCTGAAAGTAGCTTTCCGTGCGCAGCGCCGAAAGCTTCTCAGCGACTGCCACATTAATGAACTGGTTGAGCGGCACGCCCTCGCTCTCCGCCACTTTGCGCGCCTCATCCAGAAGCGAGAGCTGAAGCCGCAGTGCGAAATTGCTTCTCCTCATGTCTTTCTCTCCAATCGTCTCAGCGCCTCGCCCGGCGACAGGACCAAGATACCGAAGCGCTCGGCCACTTTGCCGAAGTCGCGTAGGTTGAACTTCACTATAGCATCCGCCCGTCCGTTTACCGCCGCTTCCAGCACCATGTCGTCGTCCGGGTCGCGCACGGCGGGTCGCCAGAGGAAGACAAGGCGAACCGGCTCCGCGACGGCCGCCACGGCATCTAGCAACGCATTCACATCCTCGGCCGACAGGCCGGAAGCCTCAAGGTGCTCAGGCCTTGTCATGACCGCCTCGTACTCGATCATCAACGGCACCGAAGCGATGAGCGTCAGCCGGCGCTCCAAAGCCGCCACCAACAGTTGGCGCGAGGCACCAGCGTCACTTCGGATCGCCGCCACCATGGTCGCCGTATCGAGAAGCAGTCTCATGCAGGCATATTGGATATCGCGTGCGATATTGCAAGAGGACTGAGCTTTTCGTAAATTGCCTGGCTTGGGAATTCCAAATCGCAGTGCTCAAGTATTTGCACGCCACACTACGACAGCGCGGCAACTGAACTTGTCTTGCCGATCATCACGCCGCTCAATGCCCTCGATCTATACAGAAGAGCGGGCATGCCATGGTGGACGAGGCCAAACCTGGGAACGACAAGATTACAGGGCTGACATGTCGGCACGAGATATGGTTGAACGAGCCGTCCTGTCGATCGCCCGTTTGTTCGGTCGGCGGGTTGCTCGGGAGCATTTCGAGGAATTGCAGGCGGCCAACGATAACAAGCTTCATCCTCTTGAGAAAACACCTTCAGAAGGGGAGGATGGGGACGGCGGCGGACAATAGCAACGAGAGGAAGAGGAGCGGTTCATGACCCGTGTCGCGCTGTATGCCCGTCACTCATCCGACAACCAGCGCGAAGCCTCTATCGAGGATCAGCTGCGGCTTTGCCGAGAGCACGCGGCCAGGGAGAAGTGGACTGTCGTTGGGACCTATGCCGACGCCGCCGTATCCGGCTCAAGCATCATCCGTCGACCAGACATCCAGCGGCTTCTCGCCAACGCTCAAAGCGGGCAATTTGAGATTGTTCCAACCGAGGCACTCGATCGCCTATCACGCGACCAGGAAGACGTAGCCGGCCTCTTCAAGCGACTTCACTTTGCCGGTGTCAAAATCGTCACTCTCTCCGAGGGCACCGTAGACGAACTGCACTTGGGCCTCAAAGGAACGATGAACGCGTTGTTCCTGTAAGCCTCTCGATGCTTCAACTGAAAGGACAGTCTTCCATCTTTCTCGGACCTTTGCCGACGGTCGCCGGTCAAGAAGTTGTGACCCGAAGGCGACATTTGTCTGGACCGTCGGTAGGTCTCGTCAGGGTGGAAACGGAAGTTCGACGCGAACCCAAGAGAGAGCTCGCCGGCTGTTCACAGCTGCTCTACGGGCTCGGTCCTCGGACAAGCCGGCCAGAGAACTATCCTTCCAGAAGCGACACGGGATCAAGGGGCGCGTCGCCTGGCCGGACGTGACGCGCAGGAGAGGGCATCTTTGCAGCCGCGACGATCACTCCGGCACGCCGGCAATACCCAACGCTTCGACGTAGTGCTCGGCGAACACCTTGTCCCGCCACGGGTTGATCTGCCTCTGCAGGCCGAGCGTGTAGGTCGGGAACGCCTCCATCAGCCGCTGCGCCGCCGCCTGCGCTTCGTCCGGCCGGTTGAGTTTGACCAGCGCCATGATCACCACCCGGTGCGAGGAGCCGTAATTCGGCATCTCGCGCAGCGCTCGTTCTCCCCAAGCCAGCGCTTCCTCGTAGCGTTCGAGCATCAGGTAGCTCATCCCGATGCCGGAGAGCGCGATGCCCTTCTCGGGGTCGACCGGACTCAGCCGCATCGCCCTGTGGAAGTGCTCGATCGCGACGAGGGGGTGGCCGGAATGGGCGTTCACCCAGCCGCTGCCCGTATGGCCCTGCGCCGAATTGGGGTTGAGGAGCAGGGACCGTACGATCGTGTCCAGCGCCGTCTCGTAATCCTTGGCGCTGTAGGCGATCACCTGCGCGGCGAAACGCAAGCTTGTCGGGTCGTCTCGCGCGTCCGCCAGCACCTCGCGGGCCATGCGCACGGCGACGCGGATATCGTCGGGCTCGTGCCAGCACTGACTCACCGACAGGCTGCGGATATAGGCACCGAGTGCCTTCGCCAGGGTGAAGTCTGGGTCGATGCTGAGCGCCTCGTTGGTGAGCCGGCGCACGTCGGCGAAGCCTTCGCGCGTCATGCTGTAGAAGCGCGGCAGCGCACGAAGGTAGAGGTCGTAGGCACCGATGTAGTCAGTCGGCTTCATGCGCGCCTGCTTGATCTCCTGCAGCCGGATGCTCGGTTCGACAGCGCCGACGACGCTCTCGGTCACCTTGTCCTGCAGGTCGAAGATGTCGCTCACGTCGCCCTCGAAGCGGTCGGCCCAGACATGGTGTCCGCTGATCGCGTCCACCAACTGCCCACTGATGCGCACCCGCGATCCTGCTCTGCGGATGCTGCCTTCGAGCACGTAGCGGACGCCCAGCTCGCGCCCGACCTGGCGCAGGTCCACCGCCCGGCCCTTGTAGGTGAAGGACGAGTTGCGGGCGATCACGAAGAAGGAGTTCACCCGGCTCAATCCCGTGATGATGTCCTCCACCAGCCCGTCGGCGAAGTATTCCTGGTCGGGATCGCCGCTCATGTTGGTAAAAGGCAGAACCGCGATCGAGGGTTTCGCGGGCAGCGGAGGCGATGCAGCCACCGAGGCGCCGGCGTCGGTCTCGACGCGGTAGGCGCGCACAGGCCGCTCGATGTTCTTGAGGCGCAGATTGCCGAGCGGCGTGAAGCCGCAGTCGAGCTTGCCCTGAAGGTGGTCGTAGGCGGTGCCTGAGACGACCACGGTGCCGGGGTCGGCGATGCTGTCGAGGCGGGCTGCGATGTTGACCCCGTCGCCGTAGAGGTCGCCGTCCTCCTCGCAAACCACGTCGCCGAGATTGACGCCGATGCGGAAGCGAATCCGCTCTTCCTCGGGCATCTCCGCCTCGTGTTCTGCCAGGGCCTGCTGGATCGCCATCGCCGAGGCCACCGCGTTGACGACGCTCGCGAACTCACACAGCATGCCGTCGCCGGTGAGCTTGACGATTCGACCCCGGTGCTCAGAGACCAGCGGTTCGAGCAGGTCCTTGCGGTAGATCTTCAGCCGCTCGAGCGTGCCGCGCTCGTCGCGCTCCGTCAGGCGCGAATAGCCGACCACGTCGCAAACCATGATCGCTGCGAGGTGGCGCTGCGTGTTCATTGCACCGCTCGGCCAAGCGCCTGCACGCGGGCCGCCCCGCGTCCATGTCCTGCCAACTTCCTGACTCCCCGTGTGCATGGTATCCATCTCTCCCAACCGCCGCCCGTCGCCGATAGAGAACGGAAAACGCAGCTTGACTTGGCTTCACGAGATTTCGCTATCCCGCTTGCGAGGCGTGGAGCGATCCAGTCGCCGCGCTAACAGCCAACCGGCGACACGCCCACGCTGCCTCTGGGGCGCTGACACGCCACTCCCACAAGGCCGGAGATATTTGCTGCCCTTGGTAACCGGTTGACGCCACCGTGGCGGTGCTTTTGTCACCGCGATGTAACGGCGAGATGCCCTACGAACGCGCGCATCGGGCATCACACCAGACGTTCGCGCTTTAGAGGTGGTGAGGTCGGAAAGTGGTGCTCTGTGCTCGTTGCCGCCGAGCGCCATCATCGACGGTGAGATCGTCGTATTGAACGAGACTGGCCTGTCTGACTTCGGAGCCTTGCGGAAAGCCATCACCCGACGCCAGCACGACCTCTATTCGTCGCCTTCGATCTTCTGCATCTCAATGGTCACGACCTGCGCGACATGGCGCTGGAGGACCGCCGCGAGATCCTTGCCGCGATGATCCCGGACGGTGGCCGTATCCAATTCAGCCAGGCGCTTCCCGGCGTTTCCACGTCCAGTTCAGCGGCGGCCTTTGCGAGGGCGATGCCGATGGCGAAACTGTCCGAACGCGACACGATACACGATGACTGGCGAGGTGACGCTTGTTCATGATGAAGGGACCGTCACGGTTCGGCTTCACGGCTACGACGTTCCGTGACGGCGCGCGGGGAACGCCTCGCCGAAATACCGGACCTCTCCACCGCGTCCGCCCTCGGCAATCGCAACAGCATGCTTGGCTTTCGACACATCGACACCGACGTAAAAAACGTTATCTTGCTCCATGGCTCGTCCTTTCTTCGCTTGGGGCTCGGCTCGGCACTCCCGAGCAACCCCCGTTTGCTTAACAGCTGCAAAGACTAAGGGCGGGCGGCCGCTCAGACCACGGTCATAACGTCTAATAGCCATCGCAACCTTACCCGCCAAATCGTCCTTGTTGCGCCAATATTGACGAGCTTCTTTTCATATAGCTTTCGGAATCTCTCGAGTTTCGCCTTTTTATCGAACTCGACCTTTTCCGCGGCCCACGTCTTGCGAGCACCGCCTTCGAGCAAAAACGCCACCGGTAGACACGCCTTGGGCGACGGCGTACTCGTACTCCTCTGGGTGTAGTTCTTACCCTTCAACTCTGAGCCGTACCGCTCTGCTACGATGAGTACGTAGTAGTCGCTGTCATCGACGCGCCGCTTGATGTAATCCCATTGAGTGTCGTCGCTGGCTTGGAATGCCTCCATCCCACAGGAATATGCCCGAGGTTAAGAACGGACTCGATGACCGACCGTCTTTCGTCCACCAAATCGGCGTAGGTCGAGCTGACGAAGATCTGGTATTTAACGTCCATGCGGCTTCACCCTTCGATCCCCCTTGTAAGTCTGCAAGCAGGCTGGGGATAACGCCGTGCCCGCATCAAGAAGCCGAGTCATGATTCTTGCAAGGGGTGAAGCGATCAAAGCCCGACCCGCGCGCTGGCACGCTAGGTTGCCCGGTTTGCCGGAAGGAATAATCACTTGCGGCCGAGGAGCATGAAACGTGCGGTGCCCCCCGCCGCAGCGACAGCCTCCGCTATTCCTTCTTGTCGACCAGCGCCCGTAGTGCCGAGACGTCATGCAGCAATAACCTGCTGCCGCGCTTTTCGATCAGGCCTCTCTTGGCGAGGTCGCTCATTTCGCGCGAGACCGCTTCCCTGTGCGTGCTCATCGTTGCCGCCAGCTCGGAATGCGTCGGTGCCGGGCTTATGGACACCTCGCCGTCCACGAGTGCGGCTTTCTCCGCCCGATGCAGGAGCTCGACGATCAGCCGTTTTCGCACGACCAGAGTGCTGTATTCGAATACCCGCTCGGTCATGCGCCGGAGCTGGGCAGACAGATGCTCAAGCAGCATCCAGGCAAAAGTCGGGTGGGTCATCACGATATCCCGGAATGCTGTGCCGGACAGCCGTGCAGCGCGAGTTGCCTCCAGCGCGACTACGCTGGCAGAGCGTGCAATCCCGTCAATGCCTCCGAGCTCCCCGAAAATGTCGCCCGGTTCGACATCGCGATACGCTATCTCCCTGCCGTCCGCTGAAACCAGTGTCACGCGAGCCCGTCCTTCCAGCAGGAAGAAGACATCGCGACCAGTGTCGCCGTGGGAAATGATGAGCTCGTTGTGTCGATAGCTGCGCTCGTGCCACCGTTTGGTCAGCGCGACGAGGTCGGCATCGCAAAGTCTTGAGATGAAGGCCAGAGAGCCTGTCACAACGGTCTCTTGTTCAATCAAGTGTACTTCACCTTACTCCCTATCCAAGGAAATTTGATGGCCGCAGGCCCCGCTTTCCGGGATGCAAACTGGGAGCGGATTTCGCCAATGTTTTCCCCGGTGTGGGAATTCCCACAGCCGAGCCTGGTTCGACTGTCATATCCTTGTTGCAACGTCAGGCCCGCCGGCTCGTGTGAAAGCCGGCGAAGGGAAAGGGAACAGTCATGAAATTCTTGGCTCCCGTGACAAAACTTGCTGCGGGGTTTCGCAAATTCGTCGCGCCGCGCTACCGCCCGGAGCTTTATTACATGCGTGGCCCGGGGCCAGCCACCGCCCGCCGTATGGGCACGCCGCGGCAAAACCAATCCATCGACCACTACGCCTAATTTGCCTCGCGGACGGCTGACGCTCTCGCCCGGAGTGCCGTTCGCGCCGTTCCGTACCGGTCAATTCAGATCAATGAAGGGACGATCTGATCATGGTTATAATTCATGCTGCCGCCATTGGTCCATTTCGCAGGTGGTTACGCCTCCGCGCCGAGCGAAAAGCTCTCTTGTCGGCAACGGACCAGTTGAGCCGTTTACCCGATGACGTCCTTGGCGACATCGGCATCTCACGTGACGAAATCATGTGCGATTTGCGAAGCCGCGCCATCCGTCATGCGGAGGCAGGCGCGGCCGGCACGACGATCGAGCGCACCAGGATCGCTTCGGCCTCGATCCCGAAACGGTTGGCCGCCGGCAGTGGCTACACCTCGGCCGAGATCCCCTTTGGCTGGTCCACGAGCGCGCGATCGAGCCTTACATCGGCTTCGACAAGCAGCGGCGCGCGGACGGGACCTTCGAACGGCACTACACCTGCGACCCCAAGGACTGAATGTTGACCGACGGGAGCTGGGGAGGATCTCAAAATGATCATGTCAGTTGTTAAGTCCCTCGCGCCTGTGACGCTCGGCACCGTGCTGATCGCAATCAGTCCGGCTTCATTGTCGGCTTCTGACGCTCAGGACCTTGCGTTCGCTCACGCTGACATGCCAATCAAACAGCTGAAAGACGTCTATTTGGATTGCGAGCGGGGAGGCCGCCGGTGCGCTGGGGACGGAAGACGTGATGTACTGTTCGATGCGTGAGTTCCGACTAGGCGCGCGATAGCAGTTTGCGCATAATCAACGATGCATGGCCTTCTGCACCGTGCGACGCGGCCCTGCGATCGACCACTTCGAACATGTTTGGACCGCGCACTTCGCCGATCAGCGCAGTAACCAACCCGCGGAGTTCCGCGAGCGACAGCCTTCAAACGAATCAGTCGGTGGTAGCGTCACGCATAGGGTGAATCACGAACGCGCTCGCCTGCAAACCCCTTCGCCCGGAAATCTGCCCCGGTTACGCGGTTCGCCAGCAGACTGAGAAGGAGCGGCTTCAGCCGATCGCCGATGCTTTTTGTTATCTTTGTGCTTAATGGCAGCTTTGCGCCCCGATTTCGGCCGTTCGACTATATCGTTCGAACTGCCGAAAGCTGTCGGGGCTCCGGCCCTCTCAAACCCTCCGCCGCCGTTGTCGCGCATGTGCCGCATGCCACCTGCCGTGCTTTCAGCGAGCGACCTTACCTCCAGTCCGGAACCTAGCAGTCGCCCAACTGGTTCAACCTTCCGCCACGGCTGGGCAGAGGAGGGCGTGCAAAACGGTAGGCGCGACTAAGAAACGGTCGCGGCTCGAGTCGGTAGAGGGATACCGCCGATACAGTGCTGTAACCGAGTTCGTTTGCTGACGGGACTTCTTAATCGGCGCAAATAGGTCCGACTCTAACCTCCGCAACCAGTTCCAGCATAAATCACTAATAGTCACGATCTGATCAAAGCCCCGCCGGAAAAAACGGCAAGGCATTTCCCACGGCAGGTTTGGCGAAGCGCGGAAGGGCACTCTGCCGCCCAGAGTAAGCGGCCTGCACGCGAGAGGGACCCTTTTCCAAGCGCGGTGTTCGAATCCCTCCCTCTCCGCCATACGACATTGTTTACGTTGATAAAAATACAAGAATAGATTGCGCGTCCGCCATAAAGCCCGCCAACCGAAAAAGGCGTATTCGCGGCACGTCAGCTTACGACACAAATATGCGGGGTTGATGCTTCGAGCTGGGAGATGGCAGAGATCAACTTCGGCTTCGCTAAGCGAAGTCGTGGGATTCATGCGACAGCGGAATTAGGATATGCGACGAGCACCCCGTGCCGGGTCAACCTCGCCGTCGGGAAGTACCGATCGGTGCGGAACCGAGCGGATTCACGCTTGTCGGCAGCGGACGGCGGCGGTGGCGGTCAGCATCCGAGCAGGCTCCCAAATAGCGAGACAAACGTCCAGAGCGGAGGGACTTCGCCAGCCTGAACGACCGCTCTCCTCGGCTTAGTCAAGCATACCTACGGAATGATGCGCCTGGCCGGTGACAAATGAATCTCTGCTGGCCTCCGATGATATGGGGAGGCGCTCGCAAATCGCGCCCTACGCGCGGGTTGATCGGTTGATCAACATCAAAGCTTGAATATGAGAAATGCGCTAACTGTGACGGCGGTGGTCACGGTGGCTCGAGTGTCAGCAGATGTGGTAAGGTTGAGTGTCGGCGAGTAGCAGAGGTCCAGCAACAATGACTTTGAGGCGAACCAGAGCTTACGGCGCATCCGGCTTGGTTCTAGCGGTTTGCACTGTGTTTGCTTGGCAGAACGCCACTGCTGCTCACAATTGCGACGCAGCCGCGACGCCTGGCGTCAATTGGCATGAGTGTGACAAGAAGCTTCTCATCCTAGAAGGACAAGACCTGAGCGGGGCGAACCTGTTCGGTGTTGATTTCACTTCGACCGACCTCAGGAACAGCAATCTCCTTGCGGCAAATCTTGAGAAGGCAACGCTTGTGCGTGCTTCCCTGGCCGACTCGACCGCCAAAGGCGCCCGGTTCGACAGAATCGAGGCCTACAGGACCGACTTCAGCCGTATGGACGCGCAGGGCGCTGTGTTTGCGAGCGCGGAAATACAGCGCTCGAATTTCCAGGGCGCCAATCTGACCAATGTTGATTTCACAAAGGCAGAATTGGGGCGTGCGCAGTTCCATGACGCCGATATCAGCGGTAGCCGCTTCTCGTTTGCCAATCTCGCACGGGCGGACTTCCGAGGAGCGACGTTCACCGCGCCGATAGACTTTGACCGCGCCTTTTTCTTTCTGACCCGTATCGAGGGCGTCGATCTTTCCAATTCGGCGGGTCTGTCCCAGTGGCAGCTCAACATGGCTTGCGGAGACGCCCGGACCGAGGTGCCTTCTGGCTTGACGAGGCCTGAAGATTGGCCCTGTCAATTCCAGCAGGAATAGTTGTCGGCAAGCGAACTGTGCAATGCTGCACCCGACAGGATTTGAACCTTTAACTTCTGCCTTCGCGAGAGGAACTCGCCATGGCTACCCTGTCGACCGATGCACCAATCTCTCCGCTTCGCCAGCGCATGCAGCACGACATGCTCATGCGTGGCCTGGGCTCCCATACCCAGCAGGACTACGTTCGTCACGTCCGGCGCTTCGCTGTGTTCCTTGGCCGCTCGCCCGACACTGCGACGGCTGAGGACATCCGTCGATTCCAGCTGCATCAGCATGAGAGCGGCGTCGGCTCTGCGACGATCAATGGCGCGGTCTCGGCACTGCCGTTCCTGTCCCTCGTGACGCTGAAGCGTCGGGATCTGGCGCGTGCGCTGGTGATCATGAGGTGTCAGCGCAAGCTGCCCGACGTGCTGAGCGTGGAGGAAGCGGCGCGGCTGCTCGAAGCCGCATCCAGCATCAAGGCATCAAGTACAAGGCGGCACTTGGCGTCGCCTATGGCGCGGGCCTGCGCGTGTCCGAAGTCGCGCAACTCAAGATCGACGACATCGACTCGACACGCATGCTTATCTGCGTCGAACAGGGCAAGGGACGCAGTGCCGCGCGACAATCAAGTTGAGAGCGCGTGTTGCCTTGATTGTCGCACGGCAAAGACGAGAGCCGCGTCCGTAAAGACCATTCGGCCCGCAACCTCGCCATGATCCGCCGCGGGGTGCTCAACATGCTCCGTCGCGAGCCTTCAAACTCGCTCAAGCGTAAGCGCCTCAAAGACCTCATGAACCCGACCTACCGCCAAGCCGTCCTTGCCGGTTAACGATTCATGATTTGGCCCTGCGTTGGCTTTCGTGTGCACTGTGTGTGCATTGAGAGATGTGATGTGGCCAAATGGCTTTCGGTCGCGGCGGCGCAATCGTAAAATAGGTTATGTCTGAGTAAGCGCCGTCTGACGAAATACTCAGTCTTTCCGACCGGGCATTGGACGGACTGAAGCAAAAAAAAGATAATGAAATGGATAAGATAGAGCGGCATCTTGCTCTTGCTCCTACGATGGACTGGATGAACGTGGCGATCAACATCTTTCGGATACATTCGTGATTGCGGCGCAGCAGCCGCCAAGGCTCAGATAACAGGACATCTGTTTAGAAAACAAAACATCAGATTTGATATCCGGCAGTCGACGTGCTTGCGGCTCGTAGCGGGCTTGCGAGGGCAAGCGTGTGGTCTGCTCTCGCAACCTTGGAGGGGATTGGCATCGTATCTTCAGAGGGAACGGGCAGGGCTCGTCTTTATCGGTTGAATGATCGCCATCCACTGGCGACATCACTGGAAGCCCTCTTTGAGCAGGAGGCGCTTAGGTATTCCAACATTCGCGCTTTAGTCACTGAGGCGGTCTCCGCAGTTCGGCCGAACGTGCTCGCGGCCTGGATTTACGGCAGCGTGGCGAGGGGCGAGGACCGTCCAGACAGCGATCTCGACATCGCAGTGGTTACGCAATCCGAAAAGCTAGAAAGCGCGCTCCAAGAGATCCGTGAGGCACTGGTGACCCACGGTGAAGAGCTTGGCTTCAATCCCTCGGTGGTGGGACTCACTCCGCAGGATGTGGCGAGGCTGTCGAGCACGGGAGACCCTTGGTGGGGCGGCGTCGAAGCAAATGCCCTGCTCGTCTTGGGTCCACGCCCGGACGAACTCGCAACAAAAACTCGCCAGAAGGCGTTGGCATGACCAGAAGAGGTGCGACGAAAGTAGTCGAGACAGGCTTTGGCGAGGAGCGATTGCGCATCGCCCGCTCATATTTGAAGGCTGCCCGTTTGGAGGTGCAATGTCTGAAACGGGTGACATCGGCAATCCGGCTATGTCGCAGATCGTGAATGCGGCAATAGCATACGCCGATGCGCTCACTGCCCGATTTGCAGGAACGATCAACCGCGCGGATCATGCGGCCGTGGTGAAAACCATGCGCGATGCGCTTGGAAATCGCCTTCCTGCAGCGCAGGCCAGCCGGTTGCGGAGCATTCTCCATGAGAAGGACGAAGCTCAATACGGAATCAGGGCAAAATCACTCCCCGAAGCCGAGAGCTTGCTCGACAAGTTGGAAAAGTTCGCGGAGTGGGCGGAAAAAGAACTGGAAGTCTGATCAGCAATGGAGGCGGCATGTCGCTTATGGCGACCTGAATGTTACTTCAGCAGTTTGATCAGCACTGTGAAAGCCGCGTCGATGTCAGCGCGAACCGCGGCCCGGACAGCTTCCGCGTTGCGATCTCGCAGCGCTGCAAACATCTGCTGATGGTGCTGGTTGGCGGTCGAATAGTTTCCAGAATCGTGCAGCATGTTGAAATAGGGACTGATCTGCAGCCACAGGTTCTCGATGATGTTGAGCATGTTTTCCGAACCCGCGGCTCGATAGATGGAGAAATGAAAGGCGTAGTTGGCCCTGAGGTAGGATTTGACGTCGCCGGCGGCATTGGCCTGTTCGAGTGCGTCCAGATGCTGGCGCAGCAGCGCCACGCTGGGATCGTCCATTCGCTCGGCCGCCCATGCGGCGGCGATCGCCTCGATCTCAAACCTGACGTTCCTGAGATCGATGAGTCGCGCGCGGCTTAATGCCGGTATCCCGATAGAACGGCCCGAAACCACCATCAATGCGTTGGCGGCGCTCAGACGCCGCAGTGCCTCGCGAACCGGCATGGGGCTGACGCCGAAAGCGTCTGCGAGGCTCTGCACCGTCACCATTTCACCTGGAACGATACTGCCGTCGAGGATCAACTCGGTGACGTGCCGGTAAACCCTGTCCTGCAGGGTTTCCCGGGACAGCGGCGTGATCTCGACGCCTGGCTTCCTGAATGCCGCCCCAGCCATCTGTGCCTACCTTTCCCCAAACGGCGACGCTCTTGTCCTACCCGGCGCCTGTGCCCGGAATGCAAGGTTCGGATTGCCGCGTCAAGCGCCGGCGTATCCGGCTTTTACCCACTAGCATTTCATCATTGATCTTTGATCAAATCATGATACCGTCAGCTGCATCGAATGACAAGGAGCACGTTTCGTGCCCTTGGGAGGCATTTGGTCGTCTGAATTGGGAGGAGTTTCGAATGGGTATCGGATCGAAAGCCCGGCGGCTCGCGCTGCTGGCCGGCATGGCTGTTTGCGCCTTTGGGATGTCGGCGGCCGAGGCGGCCGGAAAGCACAAAATATTTCTCAGCATGAGCTTTATCGGCAATGATTGGCAGGCCGAGGCCGCCAACATGGTCAAGGCGATGGCGTCGCACAAGAGCATGGCCGACAAGGTCGACCTCCAGGTTCAGGTGGCCGGGCCGAACGCACAGCGCCAGATCCAGCAGATCAACGCGATGGTGCAGGCAGGTGCCGAAGCCATCGTGATCTTCCCGATCTCGCCGACAGCGCTCAACCAGGTGGTGAAGAACGCCTGCGACAAGGGGGTAAAGGTGTTTGCCTATGATGCCGAGATCACAGAGCCCTGCGCCTACAACGTCCATATCGATCAGGAAGAGGCTGGCCGCGTGACGGCGGAGTGGCTGGTCAAGAAGCTCAATGGCAAGGGCAACATCATCGCAGTGACCGGCGTTCCCGGCACCTCGGTCGACGATCTGCGCACCAAGGCCGCAAAGGAAGTGTTTGCCAAGCATCCCGACATCAAGATCGTGGGCGAGGCTGTCGGTATGTGGAGCCAGGCGGTGGCCCGTACCGAACTTTCCAAGATATTGGCGACGCGCAGCTGGGACGACATAAATGGGCTGTGGATGCAGGTCGGCTGCTTCACCGCCAATTCCATGCAGCTCGAGGCCGGCAAGAAGAGCAGCGAATTGCTGCCTTGCGCCGGCGAGGGCTCCAATGGCGGGCGCATCCAGATGCTGCCGGAGGGCACGGAGGTCGAGGGCGCAGCCTCTCCCTATGCGCCGCTCGGCGCGCCGCGGATCTCCTATGCATCGCCGCCCTATTCCGGCGCGCTTGCCCTCAAGCTTGCAGTCGAGGCGCTTGACGGCAAGGAGGTTGCCAAGAAGACGATCCTGCCACTGCCGGTCGTCACCAACGACACGATAAAGCTTTGTGACGAAGGCACTTGGGCGGAGATGAAGGCTGGCTGTAACGCCTTCAAACCGTCGCTGGTCTCCAACCCCGGCTGGTTCGCCTCGATCTTCTCCGACCAGACACCTGAAATCGGTCTCGCGGCCGCCCTTGTCGGCCAGCCCGAGGAGTAAGGCTCTCCGAATGGGGCGTGGGGTGCTTTGGAGGCACTCCCACGCACCCCGTGCAGGCCGGGACTGGGATCATGATGTCAGCGCAATCGACAGCTGTCGGCATAGAGGGCGTCCGCAAGGCGTTTGGTGCGACGGTCGCCCTCGATGGCGTCTCCTTTGAGATCGTTTCGGGCAGCGTGCACGCGCTGCTCGGCGAAAACGGTGCCGGCAAGTCGACGCTCGTCAAGCTGCTGTCGGGACTGGTGCGGCCCGACGAAGGGCAAATCACCGTTCTTGGTGAACCGGCGCCACTCGGTTCGCCGCGCGCCGCGCACGCCAAAGGCGTGCAGACAGCCTTCCAGGAAATGACGCTGGTGCGCGATCTCAGCGTTCTCGACAACATGCTGCTGCCCTACGCGCCTGTCGGCCCGAGCGGCCTGATCAGGCGGGCGAGCGCGCGCAGGGCGGTGCGCCAGCACATTTCAGATCTCGGCTTTTCGGTCGATCTTGATGCCGAGGTCGCGACCCTCGATCTCGCCGTCCGCCAGAAGATTGAAATCGCGCGCGCGCTCTATCGCAAGCCGCGCATCCTCCTGCTCGACGAACCGACCTCGACGCTGGCGGGCGGCGATGTCGAATGGCTGGGCGGCATCATCGCGCGACTTAAGGCCGCCGGCACGACGGTCGTGTTCATCACCCACCGCATGCGAGAGGTGCGGGCCTTCTGCGACACGCTGACCATTCTCAGAAACGGCCGTCACATCGTGACGGCGCCGGTGGCCGACGTCCCGGATGGAGAAGTGATCGAAAAGATCATCGGTCGCAGCATCGCCCAGACCTTTCCGCCAAAACCCGAAAGCGAGGCGGTCTTCGGTCCGCCGGTGCTCGGCGTACGCGATCTCAAGGCCGGCATGAAGCTCGACGGCGTCGGTTTCGACCTCCGCCAGGGCGAGATTCTCGGCATTGCCGGGCTTCAGGGCATGGGCCAACTCGACCTGTTCCTCGCCTGCTTCGGCATGGCCGAGATCGAGCGCGGCCATATCCTGGTCGACGGGCGCGAAGTGTGGCTCGGCTCGCCCGCCGATGCGCTCAAGCCCAATATGGCGATCGGGCTGGTGCCGGAGGACCGCAAGACCGAAGGCCTGTTCCTGAAGCTCTCGGGCCGGCAAAACGTATCGCTGCCGGTCGTCGCGCGTTTTACCCGATTTGGCCTGATCAGCAGGCACGAGGAGGCGCAGGCCGTCCAGTCCGCCTTCTCGGCGGTCGAGGTCGACCACCGCGCCATGTGGACGAGGGCGGGGGCGTTTTCGGGCGGTAACCAGCAGAAGATCGCCATCGCCAAATGGCTGGTCGCCGAGAGCCGCATCCTGCTGCTCTTCGACCCAACCCGCGGCATCGACGTCGGCACCAAGCACGAGCTCTATGTGATGATGCGCGACTATGTGGCGGCCGGCGGCTCGATCCTTCTGCATTCAACCGAAATTCCCGAGCTGGTCCATCAATGCGACCGAGTGCTCGTCCTCTATGACGGTCGCCTGGTGGCGGAGCTTGCCGGCAACCACATCACGGAAGGCGCGATCATGCGACCGGCGCTGGGGCAAGGCGAGTTGGTCAGGGAGGCGGCGGAATGAGCGTGACGAGTTTGCCCGCCGCGGCACCGGCCGCGACATTGACGCGGCTTCTCGCGCGGCACAGCGGCGCGATCATCGCGGCGATCGTCTTTGCGGTGCTCCTGCTTGTCGTCGATCTGGTCAGTGCCGGGCGGCTCACCTATTTCGACATTTCGTTTCTCTCCAGCGGCGGCGCCACCTCGGCACTGGCGGCGATCGGCCAGACGGTGGTCATCCTGTCCGGCGGTTTCGACCTGTCCGCCGGCGCGGTGATCTCGCTGGTCAATGTCGTCCTGGCAAAAGGTATGGATCCGATGGCGACCGGCACCAGTGTCGCGCTGTGGACCTTGGCCGGAATTGGTGTCGGCATGCTGGTCGGCGCCTTTAACGGCTTCTTCATTGCCGTCCTGCGCATGCAGCCTATCGTCGTCACGCTGTCGACCATGTTCATCCTGCAGGGGGTAACGCTGCTGGTCATGGACAAGCCGGGCGGCTTCGTCTCGTCCGATCTTGGCGCCTTCTATCTCGGTGATGCTATCGCCGGCTGGATACCGATGCCGCTGGTGGTCATCGGCGTCGTCCTGCTCGCCTGGTTCTGGCTCAAAGGCACACGCTTCGGGACGGCGCTTTATGCCGTCGGCAGCGATCCGGACGCGGCCGCTTCGGTCGGCGTGCGCGTCGTTCTCGTGCGCTTCCTGGTCTATGTCATAGCCGGCGGCTGCTACGGGCTCGCCGGCGTCTTCATCAGCGCACAGACGGGCAGCGGCGATCCGCTCGTCGGTAACCCGTTGTTGCTGTCGATGTTCGCGGCGGTCGTCGTCGGCGGTACAAGGCTGGGCGGCGGTCAAGGCGGGCCGGTTGGCACCGTCTTCGGCGCCTACATCCTGATGATGGTCGTCAACATCCTGCTCGTACTCAACGTCTCGGCCTATTATTCGACGATCGCCGAGGGCACGATCCTGATCCTTGCCGTGCTTGCCGGCTCGCTGTCGCATGGCTCCGTACTCGCCCGCCAACTGCGTGCGCTGCGGGCGCGGTTGGCCGCATGGCGCGCCGGAATGCTGCCCTCGCAGATCGATCGCACCGACCGGCGGCTGAGGATCGCGCGTGGCAGCACCGACGATCAGCAGGCGCCGCAGCCGGCCTTCCATATACGCAATGCCGAGACGCTGCGTTATGCGCTGCCGGCCTATGTCTGCCTGGCCGTCGTCGTGATCGTCACCCAGATCTGGCTCGGACGCGCCATCGTCAACGTCACCTACTGGAACTCGCTTTTCGTGCTGTCGAGCTTCCTCGCCGTCCTGGCGCTTGGGCAAGGCAGCGTAATCCTCACCGGCGGGCTCGACCTGTCGGTGCCGTGGACGATCGGTCTCTCGGGCATCCTGCTTGCCGGCATGGTCAACGGCTCGGATGGTGCACTTGCCTATGCGCTGCCGGCGGTGCTGCTCACAGCTTGCCTGATCGGTTTTGCCAACGGCATCGGCATCGTCTTCCTCGGCATTTCGCCGATCGTGATGACGCTGGCCACCAACGGCATTCTGCAAGGCGTCGCGCTGCTTTACTCGCAGGGTACGCCGGCCGGCTTCTCCTCGCCGATGCTGCGCTGGTTCATGACCGGGAAGGTATTCGTTGTGACGCCGATGGTGCTGTTCATGATCGCCTTCGTCGTCTTTGCCGTGCTGCTGCTCGGCCGCACCGCTTTCGGCCGCCGGGTTTATGGCATCGGCAACAGCCTGCGCGCCGCCCAGCTCTCCGGCATCGCGGTCGGGCGCACGCTCATCCTCGTCTATGTGCTGTCGGCAGTCTGCGCGGGGCTCGTCGGTATCATGCTGACCGGCTTTTCCGGCCAGGCCAGCCTCGGCATGGGCGACGATTATCTGCTGCCCTCGATCGCCGTAGTCGTCGTCGGCGGTGCGCTGATCACCGGCGGGCGCGGCCACTATCTCGGCATGCTGGGGGGCGTGCTGCTTTTGACGGCGTTGCAGATGCTGCTCGCCGGCACGACGCTGCCTTACGCGACGCGGGCGATCCTGTTCGGGCTGGTGGTGCTCGCTGCGGTCATGGCGCTGCGCGAAAGGCGAATTCAATGAAAGGAATGGAATAATGAGCTCCAGCGCACCGGCATCGGCGGACGAATTCCTGACCGGGATCAAAGGCCAACGCGTGCTGGTCACGGCGGGCGCCGGCGGCATCGGCTTTGCCATTGCAGAGACACTGTCGCGGCTCGGCGCACGTGTCGTGATCTGCGACATTTCCGACGAGGCGCTGGCCGCCGCTCCAGAGAGGCTCACACTCGCCGGCGCAGTCAAAGCGGACGTCTCGCGCGACGACGATGTCGACCGGCTGTTCGAGACCGTCAAGAAGAAGCTCGGCGGGCTCGACGCCCTGATCAACAATGCCGGCATTGCCGGGCCGACCGGCGGGGTCGATGAGATCGATCCGGCAGACTGGCGGCGCTGCATAGATATCTGCCTGACCGGTCAGTTCCTGTGCGCGCGCCGTGCCGTGCCGCTGATCAAGGCGGCGGGCGGCGGCTCGATCGTCTCGATGTCTTCGGCCGCCGGCCGCCATGGCTACGCGTTCCGCACGCCGTACTCGGCTGCCAAGTTCGGCGTTGTCGGCCTGACCCAGAGCCTTGCCAAGGAACTCGGACCGCATGGGATCAGGGTCAACGCCATCTTGCCCGGCATCATCGAAGGGCCGCGCATCGACAAGGTCATTGCCGACCGCGCACAGCAGCTCGGCGTTTCAAACGAGGAGATGACACAACGTTATCTGCAGAACATCTCGCTGCGCCGCATGACCAGCCCATACGATGTCGCGGCGGTGGTGGCCTTCCTGCTTTCCGATGCGGGCATCAACATTTCCGGCCAGTCGCTCGGCGTCGACGGCAACGTCGAGACACTCTGAGGGGGAGATCATGGCGAAGGTAGCAATTGTCGGAAGCGGCTTCATCGGGCGAGCGTGGGCGATCAGCTTCGCTCGTGCCGGCCATGATGTGCGCATGTGGGACCAGGCGCCGGCCGCGGCCAGCGGTGCGCGCGACTATATCGCTGGGGTGCTCGGCGACCTTGCCGCCAACGACCTGCTGCGGGGACAGGCGGTCGATACCGTGCTTGGCCGCATCACCATTGTGGAGGAGCTTGGCGAGGCCCTGGCCGATGCCGTCCATGTCCAGGAGAACACGCCGGAAAACCTCGAGGTGAAGCGTGACGTGTTCTCCCGCATCGACGCACTTTCCGGTCCGCAGGCGGTGATCGCCAGTTCCACCTCGGCGCTGTTGCCGTCGAGATTCACCGATCATCTTGAGGGGCGCCATCGCTGCCTCGTCGTGCACCCGATCAATCCGCCCTATCTCATCCCGGCAGCGGAGGTGGTGCCGGCGCCATGGACCTCCGCCGAAACGGTGGAAAGGACCCGCGCGTTTCTTGTCGAGGCGGGCCATGCGCCACTGGTGATGAAGCGCGAGCTCGACGGCTTCATCATGAACCGCTTGCAAGGCGCGCTGTTGGAGGAGGCGTTTCGGCTCGTCGCCGACGGCTATGCCAGCGTCGAGGACGTCGACACTGGCCTGCGCGACGGGCTGGCGCTGCGCTGGTCGTTCATGGGTCCGTTCGAGACGATCGACCTCAATGCACCGGGTGGTGTGCGCGACTATGTCGAGCGCTATCAGGCGATCTATTCCAACATCTTCCCGCAGATGCTGCGCCGCGTCGACTGGGCCGGCGAGGTCATGGAGACAATCGAGGCCGAGCGCCGCAAGCGCCTGCCGCGGGAAGAACTCGGCGAACGGCAGGTCTGGCGCGACCGCCGGCTGATGGCGCTGGCGGCGCACAAGAAAAAGTCGGATCAGGAGTTTGGACAATGACGCAAACAAGCCGCAAGCCCGGCGCCCAGCAACCCAGCGGCAAGGTCATCATCACCTGCGCGGTAACGGGGGCGATCCACACGCCGACTATGTCGCCTTATCTACCGATCACGCCGGACCAGATCGCGCGCGAGGCGATCGCGGCGGCGGAGGCGGGTGCGGCGATCCTGCATCTGCATGCCCGCGACCCCGAGACCGGCAAGCCCGACCAGACGCCAGAGGCGTTCGCGCGTTTCCTGCCGCGCGTCAAGCAAGGCACCAATGCCGCCATAAACATCACCACCGGCGGCAGTCCTTACATGAAGGTGGAGGAGCGTGTGCGCCCCGCCGCCCAATTCAAGCCGGAGGTCGCCTCGCTCAACATGGGCTCGATCAATTTCGGGCTCTATCACCTCGCCGACAAATACGAGACGTTCAAGTTCGATTGGGAAAAGCCGCATCTGGAAGCGACGCGTGATCTGGTCTTCCGCAACTCGTTCAAGGACATCGAATACATACTGGCAACCTGCTACGACAATGGGACGCGCTTCGAGTTCGAGTGCTACGACATCGCCCATCTCTATAACCTCTCCCATTTCGCCGATCGCGGGCTGGTGAAGCCGCCGTTCTTCGTGCAGTCGGTGTTCGGTCTGCTCGGCGGCATCGGCACGCACCCGGAAGACGTCGCCCATATGAAGCGCACCGCCGATCGCCTGTTCGGCGACCAGTTCCGCTGGTCGGTGCTGGGTGCGGGCGCCAGCCAGTTGCGCATCGCGGCACAATCGGCAGCGCTTGGCGGCAACATTCGCGTTGGGCTCGAAGACAGTCTTTGGGCCGGTAGGGGCAGGCTTGCCAAGTCGAATGCCGAGCAGGTGGTGCTCGCCCGCAAGATCGTCGAAGGCCTCGGCATGGAAGTGGCAACGCCCGACGAGGCCCGCGAAATCCTGTCATTGAAGGGCGGCGACCAGGTCGCGTTCTGACCGGTTTCTGAAAGGTTCGAACAGAGGAGGACGGCATGAAGATCGAAGTCGTGGTGGACGTGAAGACCACGCTGGGCGAGGGACCGCTGTGGGACGTTGAACAGGAGCGCCTCTACTGGATCGACAGTTTCGACGGGCGTGTGTTTCGGGCAACCGCCGACGGGAGCGAGATCCGTTGCTGGGACGTGCCGATGAAGATCGGTTCGATGGCATTGCGCAAGGACGGAGGTGGCGCGGTGGTATCGCTGCAGCGCGGTTTCCATCTGCTTGATTTCGCCACCGGCGAGGTGACGCCGATTCACGATCCGGAGCCGGACAGGCCGATGAACCGGCTCAATGACGGCAAGGTCGACCGGCGCGGCCGCTTCTTCGCCGGCTCAATGGACACGATGGAAGAGGGACCCTCCGGCGGACTCTACCGGCTCGATCCGGATTTCTCCGTTACCAGAATAGATTCCGGCATCATCTGCTCGAACGGTCCGTGCTGGAGCCCGGACGACCGCACCTTCTATTTCGCCGACACCTGGACCGGCGAGATCTGGGCCTACGACTACGACATCGCAACCGGTGCCGCCACCAACCGGCGCACTTTCACGCGTGTCGATACCAGCCGGGGAGGAGCGGCTGACGGCTCAACTGTCGATGCGGAAGGATTCCTGTGGAACGCGCTGGTCTATGATGGCAGGCTGGTCCGCTACGCGCCCGACGGCAGCGTTGATCGCATCATCGACATGCCCGTCAAGAAGATCACCAGCGTCATGTTCGGCGGGCCGAGGCTCGACACCCTGTACGTCACTTCGATGGCCAAGCCGCCGCTGCCGCGCTTTCCGGGCGACGGAGTTTTACGCGGCAGCCTTTTTGCCATCACCGGCCTCGGCGTAACGGGAGTTCCCGAGCCAAGATTTGCCGCGTAAATCGGTGCGTAATGGCGATGTCCTTCCTGCCTGCTTGGTGCCACCCCAACGTCCCGCCGCAGGGCAACTGGCGCTGGAAGCTCGTGCCCTGCGGTTCTGATGGAACCCACAATGAGAGGCTTGAGGCGCCTTCGCCTGACGTGCGCGCGAACATGTCCCTGGAGAAACCATCAACCGAGCGTTGGAAACCTGCTAGCAACAAGAAATCCACCCATTAGCAACTCCAACGCATCGAGTGCCTCTTCGTCCCGCAAATTGGTCAGAGCTACGCTGTCCACCAAGACAACCTTTTCATTGTCTATGTCATAGACTTCCCAAAGTCCGTCCCTGATCCTTCGGATGGCGTGTCGACGCTCCATAAGCGGAACCTAATACTCGAGTCGCGGCGACGTTGATAGAAAATTCGGGCACGAGCCGATCATAATAGTGGAAAACCGCAGGTCGCCCTGACGATGCTCTTACGATTGAGTCCACGAAAAAGCGCTTCAGAAAACGAAGAGCACCGATGGCGGCAGCACGACAGGCGGTGCGGCTATCACCAGTCCTGTGTTGAGGGCAGGTTGGTTTCCGCTATCAACCGCTTCGTCATCGACCACAAGCTGCAGTCATAGCCCTTCGTCTGGACCGACGATCCCGACAAAATCATCACGGCCGCCGCGCGTGCACCAGGTGCTGGAGTCGATCCATAGCATTGACTATAGCAGTGTGGCGGTCCGCGAATGTCCGCTCTCCCAATAGGCAAGTTCGACCCCAAACAGACGTCCTCGTCAGTCTTTCGCTAGTCGACACGCAGGCCTCGATGGCGACGACGTCCGTGAACGACAGGATTGGAGCTTTCGGTACTGACATACGGTTCTATCTCAGGCAAAGAGCAAATCGTGGACTACGGCGCCCATCAGGACAACGATTGCGAGCAGGGAGACTGCAAAAGCGATCGTGCGCCAAGGCTGCATGGCCTTCAGATAAACTATCGAATGTACGATCCTGGCGACTACAAAAATTGCGAAAATGGGAATTGCAATTGCTGCCTTTCCTCCCGTGAAAACAAAGAGCAGGCCCAGCAGCAGAAATGGATAGATCGTGGCCTCGGCATTGCGGTGTGCGCGCAGGAGCCGCGCGACAGTTGGCGGGTCAATTTCTGACACGGGTACACCATAGCGAGCCCCATCCTCCGGATTGATTGCCACGCCACCCTTCGCGCGGATCGCCCCGCTGGAAGCCCAGAGCATCAGAAGATTAAGGCATAGAACGACGCAGGTGATGGCATACGCCACCAGAGCCGCATCTGCCGCTGTCCAGATTGATTGTTGCATCTAATGTCACTCGCCGCTGCTCGGAGCAGTTGACGGAGAGCTGGATGTCCGTTGTGCCATCGCGCCAATATGTGCGGCAAGGTTGTCCAATGTCTTGGCCGTTCCGGTGTCGATGCCCATTTTAAGATATTGCTCCAACCGTTCCGCCGAGCCGCACTCGATCCTCACCGTCAGAAACGTCTTGCCGCCAGTCTCGTCGAGAATGACACGCCCGATCGCCCCCCGCTTCGAAGACGAGATGACGCGGCGGTGCGATCTCGCGATAGACGCCAGCGAACTGGTTGGCGCCAGGGGGATGCCGGTTGACGAACCTGAAGGCCCCTCCCGGACGCAGGTCGATCTCGCATTGTGCGAGCGGTTCGCCTGATGGATCCCACCAGCATGCCACATGCTCCGGCTGCGTCCATGCCTCAAAGACCTGTTCACAGGGCGCAGCAAGCACGCGCGTCAGAATGATCGTGTGCTTGTCCCGGTCGAGTATCAGGTCGGTGTTCGCGATCCCTGCCAGCATGCTACTTCTCCTTTTTGCCCATTTTTTCGAGGTGGCGATCCAGATTGTCGAGCCTGTCTTCCCATTGGCTGCGAAACGGCTCTACCCAGTCGGCAATATCCTTGAGAGCCGTTGTCACCAGCTTGCGCGGTCGCCGCTGCGCATCACGTCCGCGTTCGATGAAACCCGCATCCTCCAGCACCTTGAGATGCTTGGAGATCGTGGGTTGACTGAGTTCGAATGGTGCCAGCAGTTCCGACACCGTGGCTTCGCCCGTCGCAAGGCGGGCCAGGATCGCGCGTCGCGTGGGATCGGAGAGGGCCGAGAATGCCTTGCTCAGACGGTCGCCGGTGGGTCCATATATTGCCATATGACTATATAGCCATATGGCGATTAACGAGTCAAGACCTTAGATAAGAGGCCGTCGGCTAGGCACGACGATTGCCTCGGGTGGGCGGGCTTCTTGCTTACCCTATCCGAGGAGTCCGATGGGTATGTCTGGGGAAGCCGCTCCAGATTGCCAATCGTTTTCCTGTTGAGCTGCATACCGATTGCCTATTCGGCACCGGGCGGAGATGTTTCAATGGCCAGGACCTCCAAGCCGTCAATTTCTTGCATCACCTTTCCAGCGATGCCTTGCAAGTCGCCGTACATCCCCGCGGTCGACTCGATTACGCCTTGTATTTGAGCCTCCCGCTTGGCCCACAGGCGTGTTGTGGCCTTGCGTTCCTTGGCCAGGTCCTCCTGCATATCAGAGAACTTTTCGACGATGGCCTCGACGCGATGGCGGAACCGCGGACCGGTCAGATAGCCATAGACCTGCTCCATTTTGGTGGCTTGGCCGTCCTGGGCGAGGCGGGAGTTCGCCAGCTCGATGAGTGATTGTCGCAGCATGATTGCGATCGGCATCGCGCATTTGGGATGGGCGACATAGACCCCGTCCAGAAGATCGAAGGTTTCCACACCGGCAGGCAGAGCTTCCGAGATCATAAGCGCAATGTCCGCCTTTGCGGCCCGCTGATCAGCCCTGAGCTTCCCCAACCAACCCTGGCTCCAGTTCTTGGTGCGTTTCGATTCCCACAAAATGGCGCCGCATGGCTGGCCGGCCGGTCCGACGACGCGGTGCAGGACATCTCCGCCGAACTCACCCTTGGCAACCGGTTCAATGACGTCCATTGGGAACCGGCCGGCAATGAGGGCTTCCAGCTGAAGCTCCAGAACTTCACCCTGCAGCTGCTGGGAACCCTGTTCCGCACGGCGCTTCAGCTCCTCAATCTGACGCTGCATGCCTGCGATCTGTTCTTCCTTTTCCGCGACCTTCATTTTGAGCCCGTCTTCCGCTTCCGACCTCGCCTTGACGCGAACGGCGTCCAGCCCCTCCTGGATCTTCCTTTCGATGGTCAGCGCCATCTCCCGGCTTTCGTCGTCAAGCGCACGCTGCTTTTTCAGGAATTCCGCCTGTTGCTGCTGGGCCTCGGTGAGCTTTTCGTCGCGCGCCTTCAACGTCGCCTCCAGCTCGGCAAGCTTCTTATCCTTGTCCTCCAGGTCTACCGAAAGCAGCAATTTTGCCTTGCGGGCTTCCTCGACCGCGATTCCGGCACGCTCAAGCTTGATTTGCCCAGCCACCTGGTTGGCGATGTCCTCTTTGGCGGCGACGATCTCGGCCTGCTGGCGCTTGAGCTCCTCTTCTCTGGCAGCCATCGATGCCTTGCTCTGCGCCAGGCGCATTTCGTATTCTTCACGCGTGGCGGCAATCAAAGGGGCCGCGAGCGACTCATTGAGCTTGATTTCCGTCTTGCAGCTTGGGCAGCTGATTATCGGTTCATTGAGAATCCTGTCCCCCTGCAGCATGGTATTGATGGGCTGGACGGTCATCTGCGCGCTGCCTCCCTGAGGAATCAGTTAAAGGACACGCCGGACTATATATCTCGCCACGCGTTTTCGGAAAAGAACAAAAAGTGAACCATTTTTCTGCGGCTCCATGAAGTCCATGTGATCGGCGATGTATCTGCGCGTGCTGACTGAGAAGGCGAGGGCCCGGGAGTTTTCGGTCGGGCCTATGCTGATGGCTGCTTTGAAAGCTAATGGATCACCGACCAGGATGGCCGGTAACGGAATCGCCTAGCCTTGCTCTAATTTAGCTTGGGCCATATTTGCTGTGACTGAGTGGTGATCCCACAGGAATCGAACCTGTGACCTACAAATTAGGAGTTTGTCAGGCGACCTTTACTGTTGCTTCCCAATGCCGGTCTTTGTACGATTGCGCTGTCTCTAACATGTTCAAGTTGTTGTAGTTTCGTACTGCACGGCTATAATAGCGTAGACAAACCAACAGAGCGCGTGGCATTGCTTACTATGCGTCGGCCAAACCGGACTGCCGCCACTGCGCGACGGCGTCGACCCCGCCTGGTATAGCGGTCTTACCACCATGGTTGACGCCTGCGAGGTCCAGCAGCACGCCCCTTGTCATCGGTCCAGCGTGACCAAGAGTACGGTGTGCGTCAAATCCCGAACAAGGCCATGGTTTCTTTTATTCCTTTTTGGGTCAGGGCGGGCAGGCGCTCTCGATTATCCTTGCCGACAACCAATCCAGGCCAACGTCCGACGTCGATCGTGCATGCCGCACAAGGCTGAACGTAAACGGATCAATGGCGAGTGGCGTTTCAAGGACCGCAAGCCCGAACTGATCGGCGTATTTGGCGGCGAGCCGGGCCGGGACCGTTGAAGAGAGATCGCCGCTCGCCACAACGCCCATGGCCGTCATGAACATCGGGACGCTGGCGACAACCCGGCGCCGCAGCCGGCGCTTCTTCAGAGCCTGATCGACCATCCCATGAAATCCACCCCTGAATGAGACGAGGATGTGATCGAGCGATAGGTATTCTTCGAGCGACATCGCCGCGTCGTGAGCGAGCGGATGGTCTTTCCTGACAACAACGACAAAGTCTTCTTCGAAGACTGGCACGGCCCGGAACTCGTCGGGCAGATCCCAGACGCGCCCGATCGCCATCTCCATTTCGTTGGTGCGCAGGGCGTTCAGGCTTTCGGTTCCGACAGCGAATTGAAACGCCACCCGGCATCCAGGTGCCTCGGCACGCAACGTCCTTATCAGCGGCGGGGCAATCACGGCGCCGACAAGGTCGTTGCCGGCGAGCCGGAACGAGCGCGTGGATGTTTCGGGGTCGAAGTGCGTGGGAACCTTGAGTGCATCCTGGGCAAGTCGAAGAATGACTTCGACTTGTGGGAGAAGCTGTGAGGCACGCTGTGTCGGTTCCAGACCGTTCGGGCGCCTGACGAACAGGGGATCGTCGAAGAGTTCCCGTAGCCGAGCCAGCGCATGGCTGACGGCAGACTGGCTGACACCCAGCGTAGCCGCAACAAGCGTTGTCTTTTGCAATCGAACGAGATCCCGAAAGATCGTCAGCATGGTGAAGTCGAGCCGGCGCAGTTTCTGCTGATCGGTGTTGGCTTTGCTAGTCAACTGCATCTCCTACTTGCTGCACCAGCCATCCTGTTCGGCCATGATATCCGAATTGTTCATATCATATATCGAGCGATTTCAGTTGAACGAATAATGACTCATCCTATGATCGAAGGCGAGAGGTTCGGTCGTGGCAGTGGCCGGTCGCAAGAAGGGATCGCTGAACTTGATGGACAGTCCACTGGGCGCACCGACCAAGGTCGGATCGCTGGATCGAAGGCAATTGCTGGTCGCGACCGGCGCTCTGCTCTTGTCGGCGCAGGTCACCGTCAAAGCGCGGGCCGCATCTTCACTCCCCGACAAATTCATCAATGCCTGGCTGCGCATCGATCCAGACGACATGGTGACGATCATGCTCTCCCAGTCGGAAATGGGACAGGGCATCCAAACCACCCTTCCTTTGGTGCTCGCCGACGAACTCGGCGCCGACTGGTCGCGCGTCGCGCTTGAATGGGCCGATTTCGATCCCGCATACCGGCACCCGCAATATCAATGGATGTTCACCGGCAACAGCGAATCGATCTCGACCTTCTTCCCGATCATGCGCACCGTTGGCGCCGCCGCACGCGAGATGCTCGTCGGTGCGGCCGCGACGCGTCTGGGGGTTGCCGCTGCGAGCCTTCGCGTCGACCAGGGCCGCATCCATCATGATCCGACTGACCGGGTGGTGAGTTTTGGTTCGGTTGCCGCTGACGCGGCGAGGCTCGATATCCCAAAGGATCCTCAGCTCAGGCCGACAAGCAGCTTGGAACTGATCGGCAAGCCGCAGCCACGCGTCGACATACCCTCGAAAGTCGATGGCTCGGCGATTTTCGGCATCGACGTGAAGGTGCCCGGCATGGCGGTGGCCGCCATCCGCCGCGCTCCTTCGCAAGGGGGATCGCTGGCGGCCTTCGACCCAACGGCGATCAAGGCTGAGCGCGGTGTGCTTGCCGTCGTCGAAATTCCGTCCGGCCTCGCTGTCGTTGCCAATGACTACTGGACGGCGGAGCGGGCTCTCGATGGCGCAGAGCTTACGTTCAAGCCGGGTCCACTCGCCGGATATTCAACCAGTGGCCAAAGGGCCGAATATAGCGCGCTGCTGAAATCCGCGTCGTTCGACACGAAAGTCAAAGCGGGCGACGCTTCTGCCGTTCTGGCGGCTGCCGACAGCCCGCTGGAGGCTATCTTCGAAATCCCGGTGCAGGCGCACGCGACGATGGAGCCGATGAACTGCACGGCCCATGTGACGGACGATCGGTGCGAGTTGTGGATCCCGACACAGGGCGTCGAGATCACCCACGCTGTCGCCAAGCAGATGCTGGGTCTCGCCGACGACCAGATCATCATCCACAGAACGTTGCTGGGCGGCGGCTTTGGGCGGCGGCTGCTCGCGGATTTCGCGAAGATCGCGATCCTGGTTGCAAAGGCCGCCGGCCGCCCGGTCAAGGTCATCTGGAGTCGGGAAGAGGATTTCCGCTACGACGCCTACCGGCCGCCAATGGTCCATGCGGTGAAGGCGTCTCTCGGCAATGACGGGTTGCCGGCGGCGATGACGCATCGTGTCGTCTCGCCGTCCCACATGCTCTACATATTCCCGCGCGGTGTCATCAAGGCACAGGGCGACTGGGCGCGGCCGATCATGCCGCCGGCGGCATACGATGGCATGGCCGTCGAGGGCCTGACTGAGACGCCTTACGCCATTGCGAACTATGCGGTCGAACAACATCGCGTCGACACGCCGCTCTCGGTTTCCGTCTGGCGCACGACCGGCCACGGACCGAACAATTTCGTTCTGGAAAGCGTCATCGACGAGTTGGCGCACCGCGCCAATGCCGACCCGCTTTCGTATCGGCTGAGACTTGCCGCTTCCGATCCCCGCGCGGTCGCGGTGCTGAACGCTGTCGGCGCGCTGTGCGGCTGGCAGGCTGCATTACCGGCGGGGCGATTCCGCGGTCTGGCGCTCGCCAAAGCATTCGGCGGCTATATCGCGCAAGTCGTCGAACTCTCCGTCAAGGACAAGACCATCAAGTGTCACCATGTCTGGAGCGCCGTCGATATCGGCCAGACCCTCGACCCAGGCATTGCCAAATCCAACATCGAGGGCGGCGTGGTCTGGGGACTTTCCGGCCTGCGCACCGAGGTAACCTTCGCAGACGGCGAGATCGAGCAGACGAATTTCGATCAGTTTGACCCGCTGCACGTGTCCGAGACGCCTGTCATCACGACTCGGTTCGTCGAGAGCGGCGCCAAGCCGACAGGTGTCGGGGAGATTGGTCCCGTGCCGACGCACGCCGCTTTCTGCAACGCCGTGTTCGCCGCAACAGGCGAGCGCATCCGAGCCCTGCCGATTTCGCGCAGCGGCTACCAGCGGATCTGACGGGAGCAACGCAATGACACGATTTTCCGTCAATGGTCGCGCGGTCACGGTCGACGCCGAGCCGGACATGCCGCTGCTTTGGGCATTGCGCGATCACCTCGGCCTGACGGGCACTAAATTCGGTTGCGGCATCGCTGCCTGCGGCGCCTGTACAGTGCATGTCGATGGCCAGCCCGTGCGCTCCTGTTCCTTTTCGCTCGGTGAAGCTGAGGACAAACATGTCACGACGATCGAGGGACTTTCGGATAACCGCTCGCATCCCTTGCAGCAGGCCTGGATCGCAGAGCAGGTTCCCCAATGCGGCTATTGCCAGTC
The DNA here is from genome assembly GCF_040318825.1 of Mesorhizobium sp. M1006. NCBI lineage: Bacteria > Pseudomonadati > Pseudomonadota > Alphaproteobacteria > Hyphomicrobiales > Phyllobacteriaceae > Mesorhizobium > Mesorhizobium sp. M1006. The sequence goes on along the minus strand of NZ_JAMYMZ010000006.1, from coordinate 152,664 downwards.
CGGCATGATCATGGCCGCCGCCGCGCTGATCAACGACAAGCCGCATCCGACGGATGAAGACATCGATGCGGCAATCACCAATCTGTGCCGCTGCGGCACCTATGCCCGCATCCGCGCCGCGGTGCATCGCGCTGCGGGTGATGCGTGATGACTGGCCATCGGCTTGCGCTGGGAGCGCTCGTCGGCGTGACGATTGCCGCCGTCTCGGCGTTCGTGCAGCCGCTGTGGTCGCAAACGAACGGCAGCAGTACGGCCTCAGCCGACGCCTTCGCGACGGTCGCCCGCGTCATGACAAGCCCGCGTTGCCAGAATTGCCACACATTGACTGACTATCCGCGCCAGGGCGACGACCGGCATCGACATCTGTTTCGTGTGGCGCGTGGACCCGCGGATCATGGTGCGGCGGGCCTGCCATGTTCATCCTGTCATGGAAAATCGAACAATGCGGCCAGCGGCGTCCCCGGCGCCGACGAGAACTGGCGCCTCGCGCCACTCAGCATGGGCTGGGACGGCCTTTCGACAAATGAGCTCTGCGAACATTTGAAAGACCCGCGGCACAACGGAAACCGCACTGGCGATCAGGTCATCAACCATCTCAGATCGGCGCTTGTGAGATGGGCCTGGTCACCAGGTACCGATCGGACCGGGCAAGCACGAACGACCCCGCCGATCCCCTATGAGGAATTCGTGATGGATGCCGAAACCTGGATGAGGAGCGGAGCTGAGTGTCCGAAATAGCCAAGCCTGAGGATCTGCCGGATCGCAACACACTGAACAAAGACGCCGCCGACCGAGGTCGCCGCCACTTCCTGCAATATGTGGCCGGTGCGACAGCCGCCCGGGCCGGGTTGTGCGGGTGCGGCATTCATCCCGCCCTTGCGGCCAGCAGCACGACTACGACGCCTGGTGCGGGACCTGTGGTCGACCCTGGCAAAGGCTACCTTGTCCAGCAGATTGGCGATGGGGTTTATTGGGTTACAGATGGTGCCTACAGCACCATGTTTCTTGTCTCTTCGACCGGGGTGATCGCTTGCGATGCGCCACCCAGCCTTGGGGAAAACTACTTTAGGGCTATCGCGGACGTCACGGACAAGCCGGTGACGCATCTGGTCTACAGCCACGAACATGTCGACCATATCGCCGGCGCGCATCTGTTTGCAAAGGACGTTACGATCGTCGCCCACGCCCGGACAGCCGAACTGCTCTCATCGCGGAAGGACCAGCGGCGCCCGGCTCCAACTGTAACCTTCGAAACGACCTATACCCTTGAGCAGGGAAACCAACGCCTCGAACTGGCCTACAAGGGCATCAACCATTCGATCGACAACATCTTCATCTTCGCGCCACGCCAGAAGACCCTGATGTTCATCGACGTCGTTTATCCCGGCTGGATGCCCTATAAGAATCTCGGCGTCGCCGTCGATATTCCCGGCTTCGTCGAAGCACACCGCACTGTTCTTGCCTACGACTTCGAGACGCTGGTCGCCGGCCACGTCAGTCGTCCTGGAAACCGCGCGGATGTCGAGACCCAGGTCGAACTGGTGAAGGACCTCGTCGAGGCGGCGGAACAGGCCTACGCGAGCCTGTCCTTTCCCGCCTTCCTGAAGCAGCATCCGCCAGGGCGCAGTGGCAAAACAGCCTGGGACCTTCATCAGGGCTATGAGCAGGCCCTGGTCTCCCAGATGCATGATGGGCTGCTAACGAAATGGCGCGACAGGCTCGCCGGGACCGAAACCTACCTGCGCGACAATTGCTGGGCGATGCTCGAAACATTCGTCGTCCAGGGCAAGCCGGATATCTCCGGGCTGTAACGCAATACTGTTTGTGGATTCAACCTTCACGGCCTGCGAACCTGAGCAGGTATTGGCAATGGTCGAACGTCAGAACCTATCCACAGCAAAAGCCTTCGCAATTGCACGGCGGCAGGGCTTGACGTGCCCCACGGCAGGGCATTGACGAGGAGTTGACGGATGGCGAACGTTGTTATCGTGGCGGGCGGCTGGCATGGAGGCTGTGAGATCACGCCTTTCGCGCGCAAGCTGCGTGAACTTGGACATGAAGTCGTTTCTGCAGCTATGCTGGACCGACGTAGCAGACCAAAGTGGATTGTCACAGCCTTCGGAGTCACCCAAGGCAGGCGCGCATCAATGTGGCGCATATCTAGCCCGGATATCTCACACAGTCTTTCGGCGCGAGGCTGGCGGCGGAGATTTGCCGGCGCTTGAGCTGCGGGCAAAGGATGTCGGCCGCTTGGAGCGGACACCGCCGCGCTCAAGGCCGAGTGCGAGGCTGGCGACCGGGCGAAGGATCTGCTGGAAGCGTTCTCAACGACGCCTGCCACGACTGTCGCCGGCGTGGCGGGCAAGCTTGAGGCCGTGTTGCACGAGGGTAAGGCCTGGGGGGAATGCTCCGAGTTCCCCTGGCCGCAAATCCGCTCGGCGCTTAGCGATCTGGTGCGCATCGCCCGGCAGAACATGCCGGAACAGTTCTTTTCACGGCGAGCAGTGTCCTAAGATCCTGAGGCGGCGGGCTGGCTGCTGTTTCCGCGGCTGAAAAATGGAGGCGCGATATTAAGATCCCGTCCAACCCAACTTCCGGCTTCAGCCGAGAACCCCTCAGCTTGCAGTGAAGCGTCTGCCTCACGTCACCCTTCAACCGCCATGGAATTGCCAGCGCAGAGCCCTCTTGCGGCATCTCACCATCGGGCGGTGAGCGATCCCAATCTGTTGGATGCCTTCAACCGCGATGCCGCCGTGCAGAAACGGACCGTGCCTGAAGCTGCAGAGGCAGCGACTGCCCTGTGGGGAAAGACAGCCGCAACCGCAATCGCCTGGTGCGCGGTGTCGGCGTATTGCTACGGGCGGATACGGGAGTACCGGTTCTGGTTTCGGGTATTCGCCTATCTTTGCCGAAGTGGGAGCAGAGTCGGAGAAGGTTCGTCCAGGCTTTTCCCGATAGGGAAATCATGTTCGACGAGGGAACTGCCTGCTTGTCGAGAGAACGCCGGACCGAAGTCAGCCCGTCAAGGCCAGAGCCGCATCGCTGTGGCGCGTGCCGCGCCAGCCTTGACCGGAAGTTTCCGGCACGGCGGACGCTTGGGACGCAGGCAAACTCCGGTACGAGCGGTACCGCTCTACCCCTCGGGGTACATTACTCCGGCAATTCGTCGCCCTTGATCGGCGCCTTCCCTTTGCCGGCCCGTTTCAGGATGTCCAGCGCCTTGGGGATGTCGGCACGGGCGGCGCGTTCCTGAAAGTAACTTTCCGTGCGCAGCGCCGAAAGCTTTTCAGCGACTGCCACGTTAATGAACTGGTTGAGCGGCACGCCTTCGCTCTCCGCCACCTTGCGCGCCTCATCCAGAAGCGAGAGCTGAAGTCGCAGTGCGAAATTGCTTCTTCTCATGTCTTTTTCTCCAATCCTCTCAGCGCCTCACTTGGCGACAGGACCATGATACCGAAGCGCTCGGCCGGCTTGCCGAAGTCGCGTAGGTTGAACGTCACTATAGCATCCGCCCGTCCGTTTACCGCCGCTTCCAGCACCATGTCGTCGTCAGGGTCGCGCACGGCGGGCCGCCAGAGAAAGAGAAGGCGAACCGGCTCGGCGACGGACGCCACGGCATCTAGCAACGCGTTCACATCCTCAGCCGACAGGCCGGAAGCCTCAAGGTGCTCGGGCCTCGTCATGACCGCCTCGTACTCGATCATCACCGGCACCGAAGCAATGAGCGTCAGCCGGCGTTCCAAAGCCGCCACCAACAGTTGGCGCGAGGCACCAGCGTCACTTCGGATCGCCGCCACCATGGTCGCCGTATCGACAAGCAGTCTCATGCAGGCATATTGGATATCGCGTGCGATATTGCAAGAGGACCGAGCTTTTGGTAATTTGGCCCGGCTTCGGGATCCCAAATCGCAGCGCGCAAGTATTTGCACGCCACACTACGGCCGCGCGGCAACTGAACTTGTCTTGCCGATCATCACGCCGCTCAATGCCCTCGATCTATACAGAAGAGCGGGCATGCCATGGTGGACGAGGCCAAACCTGGGAACGACAGCGCAAGTCACGATTACAGGGCTGACATGTCGGCACGAGATATGGTTGAACGAGCCGTCCTGTCGATCGCCCGTTTGTTGGGTCGGCGGGCTGCTCGGGAGCATTTCGAGGAATTGCAGGCGGCCAACGACAACAATGTCCACCTCTTGAGAAAACACCGTCAGAAGGGGAGGGTGGGGCGCGAGGAGAGGGCGTAGGGGCGCCCCGCGCTCCGGTGCTGGCCCGTTCGATGCGGGTAAGGACCGGAGGCCCGCCAAGAAATCAGTCCGGCTATTTGCGAACGATGCCGCGCAATCGACGCTGCGCCGCCGTCTCTTTGATCACGCCAGCAATTTTGCGGACAAATGCGGGGCTGAACGCGCCGATCGGCGTCGTCGTCACCAGATCATAGGCTTCATCGACCGGCACCCGGTTAAATTCGTCCAGGATCAGCCATGACGGATAGTCGAGGCCGCCGCGGCGGCATTCGATTTCGCTGATGGCGAGATGCGGGCGCGACCGGTCGGGTTTTTGCGAAGTCAGCGGAAAGAGAAACAAGGGTGCGGGCGTTGCTAGCGTCCGGACAACGATGCAAACCGGCCTCGCCTTGCGTCCGGATTCCTCGCCGGCGTCTGCTTCCCGCGCCCATAGGTAATAATATCGGAGCAGATCGCCAGCTTTAAGCATCGGGCGTGTCGCCGGAAATTATGGCATCCAGTCCTGTCATGAGTTCATTGTGGACATCATCCGGTGCGTCCTCGATCGTATAGGCGACCGAATGCGGCTGGCCGACGAGCTGGTGGTACTGAGCAGCGGACAGGATGACGAGCTTTTCCTTGCCGCGCTTGGTCAGGGCCACCGGCTCGATCAATGCCGTTTCGAGGATTTCGCCTGACACGCGATTCATGTCGGAGAATGTGAATTGCTTCATCGCCGTACTTCCTTTTAAAGTACCTATAATAGGTAATTCACGTAAGAAAAAGCAAGAATGGTGGCGCCCACGCGCCACCTTTCCTATCAGCATCGACCCGCTCGAAAGAGCGGCATTGTCCGTTCATTGCTGAGTGCGGCGCGGTTGGTCTGGAACGTGTGGCCGTCCCAATCCTTCCATGCCTCCCAGCCTGGGGTCGGAGCAAGAACAGTTCCCAGCGACACGAGGTTGAACGGAGCATGAACGTCATGCGGCGTGGCGTAACCGAGCCGGAAGTCTGAGCGACCGGAAGCTTTCACGCATCTGATGTTCTGTATCCCAGGTATAGATGCCGGTCAGATTGATGTGTTCCCAGCTCAGCGGCGAGACGTGCTTGAGCGGATGATCCGGGATCTCGCGGTGCATTTTGCGCAAGTGGGTGACGGCCCGTTCGATATAGACCGTATTCCAATGCACGATCGCGCTAACGATGAGGTTGAGGCCGGAGGCGCGGAACGCCGCCGTCGCCGCGCCGGTCGCGCCAGCCATCGATCGTATCGGAGCGGCTGACCGCCGTGACGTGCGCTGGCAGCGATGTAGATGAGCCTCAGGACCGATTAACCATAGACACAACTTCTGCTATTGCCGAACAAGCGGATATTCCTCCGGAAGCTCATCATCCATGGCTATCGTTCAGTGCACGGCAGCCGGGGCTATAATACCTGCAGCGCATGGCCGAATCTGCTCGCGTTCGCCCTATTTCACGGCTTTCACTTCCACGCGCCGGTTGAGAGCGCGCCCCGAATCCGTGGCATTGTCAGCGATCGGCTCCATTAGCCCGCGGCCGTCACCACTATAAACGAGGTTGACAAAACAGATGGCTACACCGGGCTCAACGAGGCTATGTTGGGTCCCGCGGGCATGGTGGCTGATCAGGTACGCCATAGCTGCGAGTAAATGCGGCACCGCGGGCTCGGCCCGACCGGTGCAGGCCGATATTCCCAAAAACCTGCGTATGAAGTTACTCGGTCTTTCCACTTCCGCGCTGCTAACCACGATGAATTCCGCGGCCGCCCTGTCGTACTGAGCGCCAGATGACGAACCTTGTCGGCAATCTACCGATTTTCCGATTCTTATTCTATTCGGAGTTCTGGTTGTGATGGCGACGGTCTCCAAAGTCATCACATATTTCCGGCAGAAACAGGGGCGAAAATAACGGAGTGGGCGGCTGCGCATAACGGGCGGCGCGCTATAAACTTGGAGCCAATGTTTAATCACTGGGCTGCCTATGCAGCGTTTGAGGGCAACTGTGAAGCGGCTTTTTATCGCGGTTCTGGTCGCATCTGCGGTTCTTAGTTCTCAGGCTAGGTCCGCAGTCGATCCAATGATCAAGGCCGAACAGAGCGCGCTAATCAGATGTAATTTGGGGTGGGCCGCAAAACTAGCGGTCCAGCCTGGCGCCCCGAGTACCTTAGCAAGAAAAGCGCAGCAATTGTGCGCGGGAGAAGACGCAACGTACGACCGCGTGGTGCGATTGTCCCTTCGTTACAAGGTGATCGCCGACAGATATATGCGCAAAATACATGCCTCTCAATTGAGGTCTAATGCAGCGATGATTGTTAAAGTCCGCGCTCTGATGAAAAAGAGAAGGCCATAACTCCCCTCGGCTGCTATGCGCAGATCGGCTTGCGGATGATAGTCTCAGTGATCGCTGCGGCCTTACTCAATGCTCTCTGAAGTCCTGCAGCGAAGCGTGACGTAAATCCTCTTCGCCGCGCATATGCTTCACGCGGCCGATTAGCCCAGCTTGACGGGTCGTGAACTAGGAGAATCCGCTGACTAATTTCTTTGTCCAGCTTGCAATTGCGAGCCCGCAAGCGACGCCGACACAATCGGCAAACCAGTCGAACATATCCATGTCGCGGCCTATCATTTGCATGCCCTGGAGGATCTCGATCGCGGCGCCGGTAAGAGCAAGAAAAATGGTCAGTCTTGCCCTGTGCTCTGGCCAACCGAGACTGCCGATAGCCGTCAACACGACGAAAGCTGCGGCGTGATTGAGCTTGTCATCATGAGAGGTGAAGCCGAAGCCAAAATTCTGCAAAAGCCACTCCGGTGAGAGTGCGAGCACGAGGACACCGGCCAGTGTGACCAGAAAAGCAGTCCTTGCTGCGATGGGAAAAGATCTTGCACGCAAAAAAATGGGGTCACTCCTTTTCCGACGTTACAGGCCGGTACTTCGAACATAGCCGTCCGCACGTAGCGGCACATCGGAACAGAGTCCACTGCCGCGGGAGGGCTAGGCAAAAGCCATTAGCTGGCCTTCCGCGTTCAATGCGGCAGGATCAGGGCGGGCGCCAACTACCCGAGAGCTGAGCCGGTCATGCTCCAGCATTTTCGGCACGCGCCGTCTGCACCATTTGCGAAGTTCGTCGCGGGAGCCCGAGAGCTGCTCTCGTTGGCGACCGTGTGGGCATCATCGGCGGAATGAACTCGGGACGGCCGGCGCCGGTACTGCAACTTTACGCACCCAGTCAATACTAGGCACAAAGCTTATATTAGCCAGAGCGAACGGAACGTGATTCTGGAAGGGAAGCCGCGATGCTGCGGACCGCGTCCTTCATCTACGATCGCACAAGATTGTCAACAATCTGTAAAAGTTTTGTTGACAGATAATAGATTTGAGCCCTCACTCACAAAACTCCGCGTATCGGTCGAGTTCTGTCGCAACAATGCGCGGCCTCCAAAGGGGAAAGAACAATGATCAATAGACGTTCAATAATCACATTCGCCGCGCTCGGCACCGTCTCTGCGCTGGCAATCATGGCCGGCGGCACAATCACGGTGCACGCCGCCAACAAGGAACTCAAGATCGGCTTTGTCGGCGTGACGAGTGGCGCGGCCGCTGCGTGGGGCACATCCAACGTCCGCTCGATGCAGACGCGCGCCGCCTGGATCAACGAAACCGGCGGTGTGAAGATTGGTGACGAGACCTATGACATCAAAATCGTCACCTTCGACGATCAGAAGGACCCCAAGCGGGCGATCGCCGGCATGGAGAAGATGGCCCAGGAGGGCATCCACTATGTCGTCGGTCCGAATGTTGACGATGGCGCGGCGGCGGTGCGTCCCGTGGCAGAATCCAAGGGCATCATCTATTTTCCCTACGCATTCCCGAAGGAACTCTACACCCCACCGGCGTCCAACGCTGTGCTCGGCATGATCGCCAACTACCAGTCAGCTCCGGCGATCTACAAATATCTCATGGAAAACAGGGGCGTGAGAAAAGTTGCCTTTGTCGCCGCCAACGAATCCGATCCGCTGAGCCAGCGGGATGGCGGTGTTGCCGCGGCAAAGGCGCTCGGACTTGAGGTTGTGGCTGCCACGGACGTCTACCAAAACGATACCCGCGATTTCACACCGGTACTGACGCCGATCGTTCTGCAAAAACCGGACCTGCTGGTGCTTTCGGGTGTCGCGCCCGGCAATGCGCCGCTGCTGATCCGCGCCGCGCGCGAGCTCGGCTACGAAGGTCTGATCTCCACCGAAACGGCGCAGGATGCCAAGGTGCTGGAAGAGGGCGCGGGTGAGTTGGCCAACGGCTTCATCTCAGTCGGCGGCGCATCGACGCCCGAAATCGCGTCCGACATGATGAAGGAGTTCGTCGACCGCTATACGAAAATGTTCGGTGAATACAATGACGAATCCAACACCAAGGTCTACGCGCTCGAATACATCATCGAGACGCTGAAGGCGAACCCGGCCGCGATCGACAATGTCGAGGAGTTCAAGAAGACGATCGACACTTTCTCGGCGCCCAATCCCTATCTGAAGGGCGATGCCAAGCTGACCTATGTCGGAATGACGTCGTTTGGCCAGAAGCGCCAGCTTTCGGTCCCGATGGTGGTCACGGAATACCGCGACGGCAAGTTCGAGACGCTCTTCGTCGCTCAAGTCGATTGACGCAACTGCACTGAAGCGGATTGCCGCAGAGGCTCGTGCATTCGTCTTGAGCCTCTGAATGGCCGGGGAACCATCCTGATGGAACAAGTCATCGCCAACGGGCTCTATCTTGGCGCGCAATACGCCTTGATCGCGCTCGGTCTGACCCTGATCTTCGCGCTGATGAACGTGCTTAACTTTGCCCATGGGCAGATGTACGTTCTCGGCGGCTTCATCACCTACACCGTCTATGGCCAGCTCGGCATGCCTTTCGTCGTCGCGCTCGTTGCGTCCGGGATCACGCTGCTGGTTATTGGAGCGCTGGTCGAGAAATTCCTTTTCAGAACGGTGATCAAGCGAAGCGTGCGGGAGGAAAGTACGATGCTTCTCGCGGCGGCGGTCGCATTCTTCCTCGACGCCGTGATCCTCCTCCTGTTCGGTGAAAAGCAGCGCGGCGTGCCGAAGATCGTCAACGGCGTCTTCGTCTCCGACAGCCTCATAATGCCTTACGACCGGCTGCTGGTCGGCGCACTCGCCATACTGTTCATCGCCTCCTTCGTGCTTTTCATGCAGTACAGCAAGCCGGGACGCGCCATGCGGGCGCTGGCGCAGGACCGGGTCGCGGCGCAGCTTATGGGCGTCGAGGTCGACCGCTATTCGATGATCGGCTTTGCGCTCGGCGCCATGCTTGCCGGCATAGTCGGCGGGCTGCTGGTCGCCATCACTGGCGTCAATTCGGGCATCGGCGGCCCGATCTCGATCAAGGCGTTCTTGATGGTGATGATCGGCGGGGCCGGCGTGGTCAGCGGAGCGATCGCCGGCGGCTTCATCCTCGGCATGATGGAATCGGTCGGCCTGACGGTGCTACGCCAATATGGCGACGTCACTTATCTCGTCATCTTCGCCGCGCTGATGGTGTTCCTGAGCATCCGCCCGAACGGGCTCATGGGCAAGCCGTGGGGGTGATCGACATGAAGCGTACACGCAACATCCTCGGCGTCGCTGTCTTCCTGCTGGTCGTACTCATCGGCGTGCCCTGGCTGATCGAGGCGACCGGTCGGCTCGACCTCTACTACACGCTGACTTCGGTCGCGCTGCTCAGCATCGCCAGCGCCGGGGTGTGGGTGACTTTCTACATCGGCCGCATCAATATCGGCCAGGGCGCCTTCGCGCTTATGGGCGGCTATGTTTCGGCCATCCTTGTCGTCCAGCATGGTGTGTCGTTCTGGCTGACACTGCCGCTGGCTGGGCTGTTCTGCGCCGCTGCAAGCGTGCTGATCGGGCTGCCCATCCTCAGGCTTCGCGGCGTCTATTTCGCCATGGTCACGCTGGTTTTGACCGAAGTGGCGCGGCTGCTCGCGCTGGCACTGCCGATCACCAACGGAGCCAAGGGCATGGTCAGCATTCCGCTCCCCGGCGGCATCTCGATCTTCGGGCTGAGCATCCTTCCGGATTTCGCGACGCTCGCCAATCCGCGTCCCGCCTTCTATCTCGTCTCGGTTGCGCTGATGGTGCTGTGCTTTGCCGGGCTTTACCGCCTTGTCCATTCGCGCATCGGCAAACTCTGCCAGTCGTTGCAGCAGAACGAGGAACTGGCCTCCTCGATCGGCGTCAACATCGCCTATTTGCGCGTCATCGCCTATGCCATCTCCTCATTCCTCGGCGGTCTCGGCGGTGCGATGTTCGTCGCCATCTCGCAATCGATCTATCCGTCGAGCTTCACCGTCACCGACTCGGTGAACTTCATGCTGAACTGCTTCCTCGGCGGGCTCGGCCACGTCTTCGGGCCGATGATCGGCACCTTCGTGCTCTATTTCGGCTGGGATTTCCTGTTCGAGACCGGCGAGTTCCAGTTGCTGATCTTCTCTTCGGTGCTGATCGCGCTGATGCTGTTCCTTCCCAACGGCCTGCTCAGCCTCAGGCTGTTCGGCAAGAAGCAGGGCTAGGACCATGACTGAGCTTCTCCAGATCAAGGCAGTGACCAAACGCTTCGGCGGGCTGGTCGCGGTCAACAATGTTTCCTTCGCGGTCCGCGAACGCGAGATCCTTTCCGTCATCGGCCCCAACGGCGCCGGCAAGTCGACGCTGTTCAAGCTGATTTCCTCTTTCCTCAATCCGACCTCGGGCGAAGTGCTGTTCCGGGGAGAGCGGATTTCAGGCCTGGCGCCGCATATCGTCGCCCGGAAGGGCGTGGTGCGCACGTTCCAGGAGACGACGATCTTCAAGGGCATGACGGTGCGCGACAATGTCATAATCGCGCATCACCTGCGTTCCAATGCCAGCCTTGCCGGCTTCTATCTCGGCACGAATACCGCACGGCGCGACGAGGATGAATTCGGCCGCTCGGCCGACGAGATCATCGACTTCCTGGGTCTCGGCGCGCAACGGCATGAGATCGCCAGCACGCTGCCGCACGGCCATCTGCGCGCGCTCGGGATTGCCATCGGGCTCGCCACGAACCCGACCGTGCTTCTGCTCGACGAGCCCTTCGCCGGCATGAACCATGACGAAACCGTGCGCGCGGTGGAGATGGTGCGCGGCGTGCGAAAGCGCGGCGTGACGGTCCTGCTGGTCGAGCACGATATGCCCGCCGTCATGAACATTTCCGACCGCATCGTCGTCCTGAACTTCGGTGTGAAAATCGCCGAGGGAACGCCGAAGGAAATCCAGGAGAACGAAAAGGTCATCGAGGCCTATCTCGGCGCCGAAGATGAGACGATCGGATTTTAGCCATGAGCGAACTGCTGAAAGTCTCGGACGTCGAACTCTACTACGACCATGTCTATGCACTGAAGGGTGTGTCGCTGAGCGTCAACGAGGGCGAGACGGTAGCGCTGATCGGCGCGAACGGCGCGGGCAAATCGTCGATCCTGCGCGCCATCACCGGCCTGAAGAAGGTCCGCAGCGGCGAGATTCATTTCCAGGGCCACCGCATCGACGGAACGCGCCCGGACGAGCTGGTCAGGATGGGCATCGCCATGGTACCTGAGGGTCGGCGCGTCTTTTCCTACATGACGGTGCGCGACAATCTGATGATGGGCGCCTTCACCCGCACCGACAAGGCCGAAATCGCAAGGACGCTGGACATGGTGCTCGGGCGCTTCCCGCGCCTGAAGGAACGCTATTCCCAGACGGCGGGTACGATGAGCGGCGGCGAACAGCAGATGCTGGTGATCGGGCGGGCGCTGATGGCCAAACCGAAGCTTCTGCTGCTCGATGAACCCTCGCTCGGCGTCGCGCCGAAGCTCGTTCAGGACATCGCCCGCTCGATCGTCGCGATCAACCGCGACGAAAAGGTCAGCGTGCTGCTGGTCGAGCAGAATTCGCGCATGGCGCTGCGCATCTCGCAGCGTGCCTACGCACTGACGACCGGAAAGATCGCGCTGGCCGGACATTCGGCTGAGCTGCTTGGCGACGACCGGGTCAAGAAACTCTATCTCGGCGGCGAAATATGAAAGCGCAAATGGACGTACTCGTCGTCAATCCCAACACCACCGCGTCCATGACCGAAAAGATCGGCGAGGCGGCGCGCCGCGCGGCTTCGGCCGGCACCAGGATCATCGCCGTCAATCCGAAGGACGGGCCGCCGAGCGTCGAAGGCTATTTCGACGAGGTCTTCGCCATCCCGGGAATGATCGGCGAGATCCAAAAACATCCGGCGGCGAGCGCCTGCGTCATCGCCTGCTTCGACGACACCGGCCTCGACGCAGTACGCTGCGTCGGCGAGATGCCGGTGGTCGGTATCGGCGAAGCGGCGTTTCACATGGCGAGCTTGATTGCCGGCAAGTTCAGCGTGGTGACGACACTGTCGCGTTCGGTGCCGGCGATCGAGCACAATCTGGTGCGGTACGGCCTCGCCAGCCGCTGCGCCAGGGTGCGGGCCAGCGACGTTCCCGTTCTGGAGCTCGAAGTGCCCGGCTCCAACGCCCGCCATCGAATTTCGGAGGAGATCGAGCGCGCCATCCGCGACGACCGGGCCGAAGCGATTGTGCTGGGATGCGCCGGCATGGCCGACCTCGCCGCCGCGCTTAGCCGCGAACATAGGCTTCCCGTGCTCGACGGCGTCGCCTGCGCAGTAAAACTCTGTGAGAGCCTCGTCGGCCTTGGCCTGTCGACCTCAAAGCGCGGCGGCTACCAGGTTCCACTCGAAAAATCCTTCGCCGGAATCTTTGCGTCCTTTTCGCCCTCCGGCCGTGTATCCTGATGCGTGCAAAATTGTTGACATTCCCACACAGGATGTTCGATGTCCGGCCGGAAACGCGGTGTTCGCGCCGCTAAGCGATCCGGCCGCCGGGACAATGAGACGATGGACCTGCTTGGGCCAAAGCCACGGGATGGCGACAAGCCGACGATGCGCTGGTTTCCGGTCTATGCCGGCCTGCGCGACGCCATCGTCAGCCACCGCCTCGCACCGGGCACAAAACTACCCGAGGACGAACTCGCCTCGATCTATTCGGTGAGCCGCGCGGTGATACGCGCGGCGCTGCAGGCGCTGTCGCATGACCGCTTGGCTCGGCTCGAGCCGAACCGCGGCGCGTTCGTCGCCCAGCCGACCAAGCAGGAAGCGCGCGAGGTGTTCGAAGCGCGGGCGCTGATCGAGCCCAAGGTCGCCGCGCTTGCCGCCGAAGTGGCAAAGCCGGCCGAGATCGCGCAACTGCGGCTTCATCTCGAAAAAGAGCACGAGGCCCTGCAGGCCGGCCGCGACAGCGACGCCATCATGCTGTCGGCAAAATTCCATGTCGGCATCGCCGAAATCGCCGGCCATTCTATCCTGACCGGTTTCGTCAAAGACCTGCTGTCGCGGTCGTCGCTGATCATCGCGCTCTACTGGCGCCGCCGCGACACCACCTGCGAAAGCCACGCCCATCACGCCCTCGTCGACGCCATCGAAAAGCACGACGCACAAAACGCGTCCGACCTGATGCAAAGCCACCTCGTCGAACTTCTGTCGGGCCTTGATCTGTCGCTTGGCGAGAAGAAGCCCGAGAGCCTGTCGGACATCTTGCGCTGATCTGCGCTGTCAAACTCTTCGCCAAGCTTCGCATTGCAGATGTCGTCGCGAGCTGGACGAATATCGGATCACCCGCAACCGACACCGGCCACGAAGCTCGCGCGTAAGTGGCTCTCAAAGCTAGGCGGCGTCTTGGCCTCCCGATCCAGTGGTGGCAGGAGGTGGAGTGCCGAGGACTGGAGGGCGCGCGCCGTCATCTGGCGGGGAAGCGGAGCGGCCGTTCAGGCCTCTACTACTATTGTCGGCGCGCCGGGTCTGGCATGGCCGATGATGCGAGCCAAAGGATAGCCGTCCGCGACGATCCTCTGGACGAGCGCCGCTGCGCGGTCGGTTTCGCAAGCAACCAGCAACCCGCCCGAAGTCTGTGGATCCGTGAGAAGATGGCGTCGCCACTCGGGCATGCCGGGAGGTAAGCTTACCGCGTCGCCATAGCTCGCCCAGTTGCGCCGCGATGCGCCGGTAACGTGGCCGTCGACTGCGAGCGAGGCAGCTTCGGAAAACAGCGGCACGTCGTGGCTGCAAATTATCAGCGCGCACCCGGAACCGCGTGCCATCTCGAGGGCATGTCCGAGCAAGCCAAATCCGGTCACGTCGGTGACGGCGTGGACGCTCGCGTCTTGCGCCAGCTCCGATCCGATCCGGTTGAGAAGGGTGGTGGAGGCGATCATTTCGCGATAGCCGCTCTCGGAAAGCGCCTGCTTCTTGATGGCGGCGGAATAGATGCCGACGCCGAGCCCTTTCGTCAGGATCAAGGCGTCACCCGGCTTGGCGTCAGAATTGCGTCGGATATCTCCGGGTCGGCATGTGCCGATGACTGCGAGGCCATAAATCGGCTCCGGCGAGTCGATCGAGTGGCCACCTGCAACCGGGATTCCGGCGTCGGCGCAGACAGCTTCGCCACCTTTCAGGATTTCGCGGACCATGAGCGTCGGGATCTTGTCGAGAGGCATCCCGAGGATCGCCAGCGCCATGATCGGCCGGCCACCCATCGCATAGATATCGGACAGGGCGTTGGTTGCGGCAATCCGGCCGAAATCGTAGGGGTCATCTACCATAGGCATGAAGAAGTCGGTGGTCGCAATGACGCAAATCGCGCCGTCGAGTTGCCAGACTGCCGCATCGTCGCCGGTCTCCGTGCCAACGAGAAGCTGATGATAGGGACTGGCAGCCGCCGGATTAGCGAGAAGCTGCTGCAGCACTGACGGTGCCAGCTTACAGCCGCAACCGCCGCCATGGGCGAGGCTGGTCAGGCGCACAACGGGCGCATCGGCTATTTCGGGCGAGAGGGCGATTGCCATGGTCGTCGAGCCTCCTCTGCTGGCACCCTTTGGTAGGGATCAAGGTCAACCGGAATGGAAAATACGATCGCGCCAACGCACGGCGCGTTTGGAGCACGCTTGCTCTCAGCGGATTTCGTTAAGTTGGGAAAGGCAAGCACCGTATCCGGCGTGCGAGGCATCGCCGTCATTGGGTATCGATCGAAAGGCGCCCCGACCCGCGGGAGCTGTTTCATCACCACGCTTTACTGTACGGTAATGCGTTCGTTTTCGTCAATCGCAGTCGCGGTCACGAAAAGATGACGAGAATATTCAACAATAATACACAATGCCGATTTGCGGGCACAAACCTGTTGCAGGAAGGCGGTTCGGAGGGGCACTTTTGCTGCACCGTACGCACCTGGTTCTTTGGCATTGATTTTATTTGGTCCGAGACTAGTTACTCGGATTAGACCGTTGGTTCGAGTTGCCTTGTGGGGCACCGGCTTCGGGAGGAACCCATGAACATCGATCTTTCTCGACGCGCGTTCCTGCAAACAGCAGGCGCGGGTCTCGCCGGTACTACGCTTGGAGCCCTCGGCTTCGGCGATAGCGAGGCCGCACACGCGGCGGCTATACGGCCCTTCAAGCTCGCGAACACCACCGAAACACGCAACACCTGTCCATACTGCTCGGTGGCTTGCGGCATAATCTTGTATTCGAAGGGCGATCTCAGAAAGGGCGAGCCGGCCGAGATAACCCATATCGAGGGTGACGCTGATCATCCGACCAATCGCGGCACCTTGTGCCCCAAAGGGTCGGCCCTGCTCGGATTTGTCAAGTCGCCGACCCGTCTGCAACATCCGATGATCCGCAAACCGGGCTCGGACAAGTTCGAGCCGATAAGCTGGGAAGACGCGCTCGGCCGCATCGCCCGCCTGATGAAGGACGATCGCGACAAGAACTTCGTCGCGACGAACAATGACGGCGTGACGGTCAACCGGTGGATCACCACCGGCTTCCTCGCCGCCTCGGCTTCGACCAATGAAACCGCGTTCGCGACCTACAAGGTGGTCCGCAGCGCGGGCATGCTGGTGTTCGACAACCAGGCACGTGTCTGACACGGCCCGACGGTGGCGAGTCTCGCCCCAACATTCGGCCGCGGCGCAATGACCAATTCCTGGACCGACATCAAGAACACGGATCTCGTCGTCATCATGGGCGGCAATGCCGCGGAAGCGCATCCTTGCGGCTTCAAATGGGTCACAGAGGCGAAGGCCAACCGCGGCGCCAAGCTCATCGTCATCGACCCGCGCTTTACGCGCTCGGCTTCGGTGTCGGATCTTTACGCGCCGATCCGCCAGGGAACGGACATCGCCTTCCTGCTCGGGCTGATGAACTACTGCATCCAGAACGATAAGGTGCAATGGGACTATCTGAAGGCCTTCACCAACGCGACGTATGTCGTCAAGGAGGGCTTCACCTATCAGGACGGCCTCTTCTCCGGCTATAACGAGGCGAAGCGAGACTATGACAAGTCCAGTTGGGACTATGACATAGGCACGGACGGCTTTGCCGTTGTCGACGCGACATTGGCCAATCCCCGCTGCGTCTGGAATCTGCTCAAGAAGCATGTCGCGGTCTACACGCCGGAGATGGTCGAGCGCATCTGCGGCACACCGAAGGACCGGTTCCTGAAGGTGGCCGCGATGGTCGCCGAGACGTCGTCTCCGACCAAGGCGATGACCTCGATGTACGCGCTCGGCTGGACCCAGCACTCGAAGGGCTCGCAGAACATCCGCGCCATGGCGATGCTGCAGCTTGTTCTCGGCAATATTGGTATACGCGGCGGCGGCATGAACGCGCTTCGCGGTCACTCCAACATCCAGGGGCTGACCGACCTCGGGCTGATGTCGAACCTGCTGCCCGGTTATCTGACGCTGCCGACTGAGAAGGAGGTCGATCTGGCAGCCTACATGTCGACCCGGGGCTTCAAGCCGCTCCGGCCGAACCAGATGAGCTACTGGCAGAACTACAGGAAGTTCTTCGTAAGCTTCCAAAAGTCAATGTGGGGCAACGAGGCAACGCCGGAGAACGGCTTCGCCTACGACTACCTGCCGAAGCTCGACCTGCCGGGCTACGATCTGCTGCGGGCTTTCGAGCTGATGCACCAGGGCAAGATGAACGGCTATTTCTGCCAGGGCTTCAACCCGCTACAGGCAGCTCCGAACAAGAAGAAGGTGATCGAGTCCCTCTCGAAGCTCAAATACCTCGTCATCATGGATCCGTTGGACACGGAGACGGGCCGGTTCTGGGAGAACCACGGGCCGTATAACGATGTCGATCCGTCGCAGATTCAGACGGAAGTCTACCAGCTTCCCTCCACCTGCTTCGCCGAGGACGACGGCTCGCTGGTCAATTCGGGGCGCTGGCTGCAGTGGCATTGGGCCGGCGGCACGCCCCCCGGCGAGGCCAAACGCGATACCTGGATCATGGCGCAGCTCTATCTGCGCCTGAAGGAGCTCTACACCAAGGAAGGCGGCGCCTTCGCGGATCCGATCGTCAAGCTCAATTGGCCTTATGCCGATCCCGGCGATCCGAAGGCCGAGGAGCTTGCCCAGGAGATCAATGGCAGGGCGCTCGCCAGGGTAACCGACACGGCCGACCCGACAAAGGTGCTGGCCGAGGCCGGAAAGCTCTTGCCGGGCTTCGCCGCGCTGCGCGACGACGGCTCCACCTCCTGCGGCTGCTGGATCTATTCCGGCTGCTTCAACGAAAACGGCAACAACATGGCCAGGCGGGACACCACCGATCCTGACGAAACCGGCGCCTATTCCAAATGGGCGTTCTCATGGCCCGCCAACCGCCGCATTCTCTACAACAGGGCGTCGGCTGACCTCACCGGAAAGCCTTGGGATCCAAGCCGCAAGGTGATTGAATGGGACGGCACGAAATGGTCGGGCTACGATGTCCCCGACATCTTGCCAACGGCAAAGCCCGATCAAGTAGGCCCGTTCATCATGAATCCGGAAGGCGTCTCGCGCCTCTTCACCCGGGGCATGATGCGCGACGGACCATTCCCTGCGCATTACGAGCCATTCGAGTCGCCCATCGCGAACCCGATAGCTCCCAAAGTTCGCGGCAACCCCGCAGCGCGGGTGTTCGAAGGCGATATGGCCCAGTTCGCCGAATCGGCTTCGCAGGAGTTCCCCTACGCGGCGACCTCCTACCGACTGACCGAGCATTTCCACTTCTGGACCAAGCACGTCATCACCAATGCGGTGATGCAGCCGGAGTTTTTCGTGGAAATTTCGGAACAGCTTGCGGCCGAGAAGGGCATCACCAAAGGCGGCTGGGTGCGCGTCTGGTCGAAGCGCGGTTCCGTTGTGGCGAAGGCCATGGTGACCAAGCGGATCAGGCCGCTCACCTGCGATGGCAAGACCGTCCACATCGTCGGAATACCATTGCACTGGGGCTTCACGGGAGCGGCGAAGAAAGGCTTTGGCCCGAACATGCTCACCCCCTTTGTCGGTGACGCCAACATCGAGACGCCGGAATACAAGGCGTTCCTTGTCAATATCGAGCCCATCGCCGGGCCGGTAGCGTAGGGGGAGTAGGCGATGTTTCCTCCACTTCCAAATCCTGCGACGACGGATACCGCACCGCGTTTTTCCGACAAGGACCTCATCCGCCGCTCTGCCTCGACGGTTCCCGCGCCCGAGCAGCAATTGACGGAAGTCGCCAAGCTCATCGATGTTTCGAAATGCATCGGCTGCAAGGCGTGCCAGACGGCCTGCATCGAGTGGAACGACACGCATCCGGAGATCGGCTTCAATGCCGGCGTCTATGAGAATCCTGCCGATCTGACGCCGGACATGTTCACGCTGATGCGCTACAGCGAATGGGACAATCCCGAGACGAACGAACTCGAATGGCTGATCCGCAAGGATGGCTGTATGCATTGCGCTGACCCGGGCTGCCTCAAGGCTTGTCCGGCGCCAGGCGCCATAGTGCAGTATTCGAACGGCATCGTCGATTTCGTCCATGAGAACTGCATCGGCTGCGGCTATTGCATCAAGGGTTGCCCGTTCAACATTCCGCGCATCTCCAAAGTCGATCACACGGCCTACAAATGCACGCTCTGCTCCGACCGCGTGGCTGTCGGCCAGGGACCAGCCTGCGCCAAGGCCTGCCCGACCCAGGCGATCGTGTTCGGCACAAAAGACGAGATGAAACAGCACGCCGACGGCCGCATCAAGGACCTGAAATCGCGCGGCTATTCGAATGCCGGCCTCTACGATCCGCCCGGCGTCGGAGGGACGCATGTGATGTATGTGCTGCACCATGCCGACCAGCCGGAACTCTATTCTGGTCTGCCGAAGGAGCCGAAGATCAGTCCGCTCGTGGAGGCCTGGAAGGGCGTGACCAAATATGCCGGCCTCACCATTCTCGGCGTGGCCGCCGGCGTCGGCCTGCTTCACCATCTGGTGATGGGACCGAACAGGGTCTCCGAGGCGGATGAGGAGCATGCCGAAGAGCTGACGGAAGGCGATACCGATGGCCGCATATGACGTGAAGCCGAACGAGCAGGTACATCCCGGCAAGCCAGTCATCGTGGACCGCTACACGGTGAGCGCGCGGATCAACCATTGGATCACGGCGGCCAGCCTGATCCTGCTCGCCTTGTCCGGCCTTGCCATGTTTCACCCGAGCCTGTTCTTCCTGTCGGGGTTGTTTGGCGGCGGCCAGTTCACGCGCTTCATTCACCCATGGATCGGCGTCTTGCTCTTCTTCAGCTTCCTTGGGCTTTTCCTTCGGTTCTGGAAGGCCAACTTGTGGAGGCCCGAGGACGGAACGTGGCTCGCCCGTTTCCGTGACGTATTGTCCAATCACGAGGACAACGTCCCCGACGTCGGCAAGTACAATGCCGGCCAGAAGCTCGTCTTCTGGTCAATGTCGATCCTCATCATCATCCTGATTTCGAGCGGCATTGTCATCTGGCAACAATATTTCGCCGCTTACACCACGATCGGCCAGCAGCGGGTGGCGCTGCTTGTCCATTCGATCGCTGCCGTGGCGATCATCGGCGTCTGGATTATCCATTTCTACTCGGCCATCTGGGTACGCGGCACAATTCCCGCCATGACGCGCGGACGGGTGACCGGCGGCTGGGCTTGGCGGCATCATCGCAAATGGCTGCGTGAACTGATCGCAGGCAAACCGGACGGACGTTCGGGATCGAATCCTGCCGAATGAGCGGGTATTTGTTTTTACGCAATTCCGGACGGAAAACCGTTATACACTTTTCGGTGGAATTGCTCTGGAGCAGTATCAAGCCGACCACGTGGCCCGTGAGGTTCGTGAGGTTGAAATGCCAAGGCAACAAGATCCGTCACGCCCTGACCCGACTGTAATCGGCGAGGTCTCGGCCCCACCCTTTGCGCGCCTGCCTGATCCGCGGACGTTGTTCATTCGCCGCTCCGAGCGATTGAATGTGTTGGCGGATGACCACCAGCTCGGCCCCTATCTCCGCTTCCTCTCTGCACTGACGGATGCGCAGCACCGCATCCAGGATGGCTTGCCGGATGTCAAATTGCCGACCGCGGAGGCGCGCGAGCGCGCACGAACCTTCGGTATGCCGCCGCTCGATCGCAACCAATTCACTTCGGATGCCACCCTTGGAATGACGCTCGGCCGCCTGTTCGAAGTGGCAGCCACGATCAAAAAACCCGAGGCGGCCGCAGCCGCCTTGGACGGGCTGGCGAATATCGATGCGTCCGGGGTCGAATCCATGGTGCGCAATGTGCTCACCGATGCGATCCCAATGAACGCGCTTGCCGAGCATGTCTATGTCGCGGCCGCGCTGCAGGTTCACTTCGCCCGCCTCGCGGCATGTCTCGACAGCTCGACGCTGGTTCCGGTTGCCGACGGCGCCTGTCCGGCCTGCGGTGGGCCGCCCGTATCCTCGATCATCGTCGGCTGGCACGGCGCACACGGGGCGCGGTTCTGCGCCTGCGCGCTGTGTGGAACATTGTGGAACCACGTCCGTATCAAATGTACGCTGTGCGGCTCGACCAAGGGAATAGGCTATCAGGAAATCGAGGGAGGCCCTGGCACGGTCAAAGCCGAGACCTGCGATGCATGCGGCTGCTATGTAAAGATCCTGTACCAGCACAAGGATCCGGCTCTCGATCCGGTCGCCGACGACGTGGCGACGCTCGGCCTCGACCTGCTCGTCCGCGAGGGTGGCCATCGCCGCGGATCGTTCAATCCGTTCCTTGTTGGCTATTGATACGATGACCCCTTCATCCGCAAACCCTTTGCGCAATCTTCCGTCGGTCGACCAAGTGCTGAGGACCCCGCTGGCGGCGGCCGCAATCGAGCGCTTCGGACGGCAGGCCGCGACGGAGGCCATTCGCCGAGCCGTCGCCGATGCACGAATGGCCTCCCGCAATGCCGGAGCCATCGTGCCGGAGGCAAACGATCTTGCCGGCGACGCGCTCGTGCAGCTCAAGGACGGCGAACGCTCTTCCCTGCGCCCCGTTTTCAACCTGACCGGAACGGTGCTGCATACCAATCTCGGACGAGCCCTCCTCGCGAAAGAGGCGGTCGAGGCTGTTCGGCTGGCGATGCGCGAAGCGGTGGCTCTCGAATTCGATGTCGAGAAAGGCGAGCGCGGCGAACGGGACGATCATCTTCGATCGCTGGTTTGCGAGCTGACCGGAGCCGAGGATGCAACCGTCGTCAACAACAACGCGGCTGCCGTCCTTCTCGTCCTCAACACGCTGGCGCTCGGTCGCGAAGCGATCGTTTCGCGAGGCGAGTTGATCGAGATCGGCGGCTCTTTCCGGATGCCCGAGATCATGACGCGCGCTGGCGCCAGGGTTGTCGAGGTCGGCACCACCAATCGCACGCATCGCAAAGACTATGTCGCGGCGATCGGCCCGGAGACCGGGCTCATCCTCAAGGTGCACACATCGAACTACCGGATCGAAGGATTCACGGCCGAGATCCGGGCACCCGAGCTCGCTTCAATCGCCAACGCGCATGGCATACCGCTGGTCCATGATCTCGGTTCGGGCACGCTGGTCGATCTAGCCCGCTACGGCCTTGGGCGCGAGCCGACCGTGCGCGAGGCGGTCGCCGACGGCGCCGATCTCGTCACATTCTCCGGCGACAAGCTGCTTGGCGGTCCGCAGGCGGGGTTCATCGTCGGCCGCAGGGACCTGCTCGCAGCGATCCGCCGCAACCCGATGAAGCGGGCGCTCAGGGTGGACAAGCTTCGTTTGGCAGCGCTCAAGGCGACGTTGAAGCTCTACCGCGACCCCGACCGCCTGGCCGAGCGCCTGCCGACGCTAAGGCTGCTCTCGCGCTCGGTGAGGGAGATTGCAGCCCAGGCAAAGCGCCTTGCTCCCCTGGTTGCTGACGCCGTGGGCGAAGCCTTTGCGGTCGACACGGTGGAGTGCCGGAGCCAAGTCGGATCCGGCGCGCTGCCGCTCGAAACTATGCCAAGCGCCGGGCTTGCACTCAAGCCGCGCTCAGGGAGCGGCCGGGCGCTCGAAGCGCTTGCGGCTGCGCTGCGTGGGCTGGACGTCCCCGTGATCGGGCGCATCGAAAACCAGGCGCTCGTGCTCGATTTCCGCTGCCTGGAAGACGAGGCGAACTTCGTCGCCAATCTGGCCGGCTTAAATCCGGGAGGAACCGATGCGCTGGCTTGACCGCCGTGCGCGCCGCCCAGCCGAGACGCCTGTGGCCGCACGCATGACCGAGGCCCTCGAAGCCGCGCGGCGAGGCGATCATGCCGTGGCTCTCTCCGTATGGGAGCCGCTGGCTCACCAGGGCGTTGCCCGCGCTCAGAACAATATCGGCGCCTGCTTCGCCGCAGGGCTCGGCGTCGAGCGTGATGCGGATATGGCCTTTCGCTGGCTGGCGCTCGCCGCCGAGGCAGGGGATCCTGTCGGGCAAAGGAACTTGGCGTCGCTCTATTTCCGCGGCGAAGGCGTCGAGCAGGACTTTCGCCGGGCGGCCGAGCTCTATCGGGCCGCAGCGGAAACTGGCGACGGACCGGCGCAGGATATGCTGAGCTGGATGCTGCTGGAGGGCGAAGTGATGGCTCCCGATGTCGGCGAGGCGCGACGTTGGGCGCTTGCCGCGGCCGATCAAGGCATCGCATCCGCGATGACCCGGATCGGCATGCTTTATCACAATGCGCTCGGCGTGCCGCGCGATCCGGACGAGGCTGTCCGCTGGTGGCGCCGTGCTGCCGTGCGAGGAGACGCCGAAGGGCAGGCAATGCTCGGTGCCGCCTGTCATCTTGGCACGGGCGTGCCGGCTGACGCGGTCGAGGCGCTGGTTTGGCTCCTGCGTGCCCAGGCAGGCGGCAGCGCCCTTGCCAGCCGCTATCTGGCTGCGGTGCGCGCCGAATTGAGCGCGGGCGATGCCGCCGAGGCCGAGCGTCGCGCCGCCGCGCCGTGGCCGGAGGCCGCATCATCATGATCGTTGGCACGGCGGGACATGTCGACCATGGCAAAACTGCGCTGGTGTATGCGCTGACCGGTATAGACACCGATCGTTTGCAGGAGGAAAAGACACGCGGCATGACGATCGATCTCGGCTTCGCCTATTTGCCCGTGCCGGGTGGGGATAGCATCGGTTTCGTCGATGTTCCCGGGCACGAGCGTTTCGTACACACGATGCTCGCCGGCGCCAGCGGCATCGACTTCGTGTTGCTCGTGGTGGCCGCCGACGACGGCGTCATGCCGCAAACCCGGGAGCATCTCGCCATCATCGACCTGCTCGGTGTCAAGCGCGGCGCCGTCCTGCTCACGAAATGCGACCTGGCCGATCCAGAGCGCCGCACTGCGGTGGCGAACGATATCCGCTCGGTGCTTGCCGGGACGATGCTTGCCGAGGCCCGCCTGATTCCCGTCTCGGTCGTTACAGGCGAAGGTATCGATGAACTCAGGTATCTCTTGTTCGAGGAGGCGTCTCATCTTGCCCGGCGTGCAGTTTCGGGCCGTTTTCGACTAGCGGTGGACCGCTCGTTCACGCTGCGCGGCGTGGGCACCGTCGTGACGGGCACAGTGCTTTCGGGTTCTCTCGGTACTGGGGACAACGTGGTCGTAAGCCCGTCGGGATTGCTTGCGCGGGTTCGATCGATCCACGCCCAGAACCGGCCGGCTGAACGTGGTCGGGCGGGAGACCGCTGCGCGCTCAATCTGACCGGCGAAAGGGTTTTCAAGGAGGCGATCCGGCGCGGCGACGTAGTTGTCGATCCGAAGCTTCACGCGCCGTCGGACCGGATCAATGCAAGCCTTCGCGTTCTGCCGGGTGAACGCAAGCCGATCGGCCAATGGTTTCCGGTGCGGCTCCACCATGCCGCGACGGAGGTGGGGGCACGCATTGTACTCCTCGGAGACGAACCGATCCGGCCTGGCGGCACGGCCAATGTTCAATTGGTGCTGGACAGTCCGATCGCGGCCGCTGCCGGCGACGTTTACGTGGTGCGCGACACCTCCGCGCAGCGAACCATCGGCGGCGGACATTTTCTCGATCTGCGGGCGCCCAGCCGCAAACGCCGCGCGCCGGAACGGCTGGTCCAACTCGATGCCCATGCGCTATTGGCGCCCGAACTGGCCGCCGCCGCACTCCTTGATGCGCCGCCCCACTATTTCGACCTGAAGGCTTTCGCGCGCGACAGGGCGCTCAGTGACTGCGAGACGGGAGGCCTGATCGATCAACTCGGGCTTGTCCGTTTTGCCGTCGGAGAAATGCTTCTCGTGCTGTCGCCAGAGCGCTGGTTGCGATTCAAGCGCGACTTGGCCGCGACCCTGGAGACCTTCCATGCCGACAATCCGGATTTGCCGGGCGTAGGAATGGAGAGACTGCGTATTGGGCTTGATCCACGTCTGCCGGCCCCCTCTTTCATAGCAGTTCTGCGGAGCCTTTCGCACGCTGGAGAAGTTGCCTTGGACGGCGCCTGGGTGCGGCTGCCCGGTCATGAGGCGCACCTGACGGCAAAGGATGAAACTCTCTGGCTGCAGATCCAGCCCCTCATCGGCGGACCCGAACGATTCCATCCGCCGAGAGTGTGGGATATTGCCGAGGTGCTGGCCGCGCCGGAGACGCAAATCCGGCGGCTTCTGAAGCTTGCCGGCCGCATGGGGAAGGTCCACGAGGTCGCTCATGATCACTTCTTCCAGCGCCAGGCGTTGGCGCAGATCCTCGAGATCGCGCGCGACCTGGCTGCGTCGATGCCCACAGGCGAGTTCACCGCTGCTCAATTTCGCGATCGCGTGGGCAGCGGACGCAAGGTCGCCATCCATATCCTCGAATTTCTCGATCGGCACGGCGTGACGCTGCGGCGGGGAGACTTGCGCCGTCTGAACAGGCGCAGGCTGGACCTGTTCCGCCTGGCAGGCGAGGGTGAGCCGCCGATGGCGCAAATTTCTGGAGGAGCATCGTCCCCGGTGGGGCGTCCGGACTTCAAATCCGGGAGGGGCCGCGAGTCGGTCTCTGGTGGGTTCGACTCCCACTCTCTTCCGCCATCCTAGTGAGCCAAGATGAATCCGACGGCTTCCTTTCTCAATGACCTGAAGACGACGGCTGAGACCGCCAGGACAACCGAGGCAAGCTTCAGGCGACAAGCGGCCAATCAGATCGCGGTTCTGGAACAGGAGCGCGCTTTCGCCTTCAGGCGGCTCAACCTCATGCAGGCGATCTCGGACGCCGTGGCCTCAGCCGAAAGTGAGGAGATCGCCGTGGCCAGCGCTTTGGCCGTCCTGCGCTTGCGACTCGGCTGGAATGCGGACAGCGAGGCGCGCACGGAAGCGATCACGCATTTTGGCCCCGTCGCGCTTGCGTTGTTCCAGGCTGCGAAGCTGCTCGAGCACGAATCCGCCACCAATATCGGCGAGGCCCTTGCGATTTTTGAGCATTGGTACTCCGAATCCCGGGGATCGTCGTTCTGGTTGCTATTCGAGCACCAGATCGTGGACACGCCGCTGGTCGACTTTTGACCGACGGACTTTTCGGCATACCCGGATGTGAAAGCAGAGAGCGCAACGTCGCTTTATTACCGACGACACGATGCGGTAGCCGGCGCTTCGGTCACCGCCGCAAGCAGCTGCTTTGGGGGCGGACGCCGGAAGGCGTTCACTCCCATGACATAGGAGCCATATCGCATCATCGACAAGGCGCGCGAGCAAGGCATCAACTTCATTGACACCGCCGAAGTCTACCACAACGGCAAGTCCGAGGAAGTCGTCGGTCGCTGCATCAAGGCGACGCGCGATCATTGGGTCGTGGCGACCAAGTTCGTCAACTCGCACGACAAGGGGCCTAATCTCGGCGGCCATTCGCGCAAATGGGTGATCCAGACGGTCGAGAACAGCCTGCGGCGCCCCTGATCGGCGCAACAGGCGGCGGTCAACGCCACGCTGTGGTGATCGAGCATCAGCTTCGCCCCCTGTTCGGCTTTTACTTGGCACTGACGGTGCCAAGCGCCGTCTATGGCAGTGACAGCGACTTTTCCGACGGGAAGCTCACGGACCCGCAGGTTCTGGCACGGGCCGGGCAGGCGGTGGACCAGTTCGCCACCCTGGTTTCGGCACGGCAGCCGAAGCGCCAACAGGTCAGTCTGGCCTCAGCCTAAGGGGCAGCGAGTCGTAGACGTCCCTGGTCCTTAGGTTCGCCAGACCATACGAGAGAATGCGAAGGAAATGGGTTTGGCGAACCCTCCGGTAACGTATTGATTTCCCAATAGGGAACGTTGACCCCGCAGGTCGAAGGGTCGCATTTGTTCGCATCGTTCGCGCGTTGGAAGCGATGTTAGCATGCAGGCGAGGCATGACGAAAACGGGGGAGGGTCTCATGAGTTTCGATGATATCGATCTCAACTTGCTGAGAGTGTTCGACGTGATGATGCGTGAAAGGAGCGTAACGCGCGCAGCTGCCGAATTGGGAAGAACACAATCAGCTGTAAGTCATTCCCTATCAAAACTTCGGTATTTATTGCAGGACGAATTGTTCACGAGAGATGGAGGCGAGATGCGGCCAACGCCTCGGGCGGTTGAGCTGCTGTCGGATATTTCTGCCGCGCTGGCGATTATCCGCGCATCGATCGACCGGCATCAGATCTTCAATCCAGCAACGACGCGACGCAACTTTCGCGTGGGACTCACTGACTATCACGCCATGATATTCATCCCAGGGCTCATACGGGAATTTTCGAGGCAAGCGCCTGGCGCGACGCTGAACGTCATTCCCGCAAACGGACCCGAAATCGGTTCATCGGTCTATTTGAGACAAGTCGACTGTGCGCTGACGGGAGCGGCAATACGCGACGACCCAGGTCTCTTGAAGGTGGAGCTTGGCCAGGATCAATTGTTTTGCGCGGTGTGGAGTGGAAGCAAGATCGCCAGGAACGCAATGACACTGGAAACATATTTGGCCAGTTCTCACCTGCAGATTTCCGCAGATGGTCTGGCAGAAGGCCTCGCGGATGCCGCCCTCAAGCAGCATGGTCTCCGGCGCAATGTCGTTGCGACCATCTCGAATTATCTGGTGCTGCCCTGGGCGCTTCGCGGCACTGAACTGATTACCCATTGCGGCGATGCCATCCTGCAAATTCTGGACGAGAGGAGTGAGGTGACGTTGGTCCCGCCGCCCCTTGCCATATCGAATGTGAATGCCTGGCTCATTGTTCACCGCCAGATGGCGAATGACCCGGGTACCAAATGGCTCCGGGAAATAATCATGAGCATCTACAACGAGTCGCGGACCGAGAGAGACCAAGGGTCAACCGTCGGAGCACCGGGGTTGGCTGCACCATAGGTCGCGCGCGCCGTCGCTCATTCGATTAGCCCGCCCCAAGCAAACTAGCCCGATCAGCACTCAAGCTCCCTTTCACCCGAGAGCGAGCGCCTCCTCAATTATGAATGACGCTCATTTTCGCAATGAGAACAGTCAATTTGACGAATAGTCATACCTGAGGCCACATTCCCTTCAACAAAAACAGGGGAATACCGAAATGGGATCGATGTTCAAGGGCTTTCTTGCCCTCGCTATCGCGTGCACTGCCTTCTCGGCGTGGTCCGCAACCCTCGACAATGTCAAAAAGAATGGAGTGCTGACGTGTGGCACAAATTCGGCCACGGCTGGCTTCAGCCTTCCCGATAACGAAGGCAAATGGACCGGATTTGTGGTCGACTATTGTCGCGCCGTGGCCGCTGCCGTGCTCGGGGATGCGCAAAAGGTTAAGTTCATCCCATTGACGCCAAAAGATCGCTTCACCGCCTTGCAGTCGGGGGAGATCGACATTCTTGCACACAACGCAACATGGACATCGTCGCGCGATACGTCTCTCGGCATACTTTTTGCGGGGACGTACTTCTATGACGGTCAGGGATTTATGGTGCGCAAGGCGGACAACATCACATCAGCCAAGGGGCTCGAGGGCGCATCGATTTGCGTCACCCAAGGCACCACGACCGAGTTGAACCTTGCCGACTATTTTCGCTCGCAGTCGATCAAGTACACTACGGTTGGTTTCGCCGACGAGGAAGCTGTCGTGAAGGCTTACGAGGAGGGGCGTTGCGACGTCCTGTCGGCGGACACCTCTACCTTGAACGCATCGCGGCTTCGCATGGCCAAGCCGGACGACAGCATTGTTCTTCCCGAACTGATCTCCAAGGAGCCGCTTGGCCCGGCAGTGCGGCAGGGAGACGACCAGTGGTTCAATGTGGCGAAGTGGACGCTTTACGTCATGGTGGCCTCCGAAGAATACGGGGTCACCTCCAAAAACGTTGATGCGATGAAGTCGTCGGACAATCCCAGCATCCGCCGTCTGCTTGGCGTGGAAGGCAGCATCGGCAAGGACATCGGGCTCGGCGACGACTGGCCGGTCGAGGTGATCAAACAGGTCGGGAACTACGGCGAAGTGTTTGATCGGAATGTCGGCAAGGACTCCCCGCTGAAAATGGAGCGCGGCATGAACGCGCTCTGGAACAAAGGCGGCGTTCAGTACGCTCCGCCGATTCGCTAGGCAAAGCATGGTTGCAAGGCGCTGGCGCGTTACCGCCAGCGCCTTGCACAGATCCCGATAGGAACACGCCATGTCCGATTTGTCGCTTCCAGCGCCCTCGCGCAGGAGCCTATCGCTGCACGATACGAAAGTGCGCGGCGTTTTCTACCAGCTCTTGCTCGCAGGTTGCCTGTTGGCTTTGGCCCTGGGCATCGGCATGCAGACCGCATCGAATATGCGGGTCCGGGGGATTCCGCTCTCATTCGATTTTTGGGGTGAGGCTGCCGGCTTCGACATCAATCAAACCCTGATACCGTACGATGCACTATCCACCTACGGTCAGGCGTTCTGGGTGGGAGTGGTCAACACCCTCTACGTCAGCTTCCTCGCAATCTTGCTGGCCACCTTGCTTGGCTTCGTCATCGGCGTTGCCCGCCTCTCGCCGAACTGGATCGTTTCGAAGGTGGCGACCGCCTATGTCGAGCTTGTGCGCAATGTCCCGTTATTGCTGCAGCTGCTGTTCTGGTACAACGCCGTCCTCAAGCCGTTGCCTTCCCCGAAGGCGTCCATCGCCATCCCCGGCGGCATCTATCTCAACAATCGCGGCCTCATCATTCCGGAGATCCAGTGGCATCCGGGGGCGGGGCTTGTGGGCCTGGCATTGGTAGCGGCCGTTTTCTGCTGCATTGCATTCTGGTTCCGCGCCAAGAGTGTCCAGAAACGAACTGGCAAGCAGCTGCCGGTATTTTTGGTCAGCCTGGCGACCTTGATAGGATTTCCGCTGATCGTGTTCCTGGCGGCTGGCGAGCCGGTCTCGTTTTTCGCGCCGCAGCTGCGGGGTTTCAACTTTCAAGGCGGACATCAACTCTATCCAGAGTTTGCCGCTCTCCTGATCGGTCTGTCGGTCTACACCGGATCCTACATCGCCGAGATCGTCCGGAGTGGAATCCAGGCAGTGCCAAAGGGCCAGAGCGAGGCTGCGTATGCGCTGGGGCTGGCGCCGGGCAAGACGCTTCGCCTTGTCGTTGTTCCGCAGGCGCTGCGTATTATCATCCCGCCTTTGACAAGCCAGTATCTCAATCTAATCAAGAACTCGTCGCTTGCGGTGTTCATCGGCTATCCCGACCTCGTTCAGATCTTTGCCGGGACGGTACTCAACCAGACCGGCGCCGCCGTCCAGGTCATGGCGATCACCTTGTCCGTCTATCTCGTTATCTCCCTTGCCACGTCGTTGGCCATGAACGCGTGTAACCGACATTTTGCGATCGTCGAGAGGTGACGCATGAGCGATCAGTCCATGCATTCGCCAGTTGTCAGCAGCGCGCTCATACCAGCGATGGCGCCCCCCGCTGACGTTTGGCCGGGTCCAGTGACCTGGATGAAAAAGAATCTGTTTTCGACGCCGTCTTCAGGCGCGCTGACAATATGCTTTCTCCTCTTCGCCGTGTGGCTGCTGCGTCACTTTCTGAGCTTTGCGATCTTCGACGCGGTCTGGAGCGGCGGTCGCGAGGCTTGCCGCACGAACAGCCAAGGAGCTTGCTGGCCTTTCATTGCCGAGAAGTTCGACTACCTGCGATACGGCGCGTACCCGGCTTCCGAGCGGTGGCGCGTTGATCTCGCACAAGCTATCGGCGCCATCCTCATCGTTTGGCTCCTGTGGACGAAGGCTCCGCGGCGCAAAGTGGCGGCGTTGCTATTCTTCCTTGTCTACCCCGTTGCCGCGTTCGTTCTGGTTCGCGGGGTCGCCTGGCTCCATTTGTCTGTCATCGATACGACGCTCTGGGGCGGTCTCCTGATCACGTTGCTGATGTCGATTGTGGGCATCGTCTTCTCGCTTCCGATCGGGGTTATCCTGGCGCTTGGACGCAGGTCCGAACTCCCTTTCGTCAAGGCGGTTTGCGTCACATTCATCGAAGTCGTCCGGGGGGTGCCGTTTATCACGGTATTGTTCATGGCGAACTTCATGATGCCGCTCTTCGTCCCGGACTATCTGACGCCTGATCGTCTCCTGCGCCCGCTCATGGCGATAGCGCTGTTCTCGTCCGCCTATATGGCCGAAGTTGTGAGGGCCGGCCTTCAGGCGATCCCGAAGGGCCAATACGAGGCGGCGAAGGCGCTTGGGATCAGCTACTTCGACATAATGCGCCTGATCGTCCTCCCCCAGGCGTTGACGATCGTCATACCGAGCATCGTCTCCACCTTCATCGGTCTGTTCAAAGACACGACTCTGGTCGCCATCGTCGGCATCGCGGATTTCCTGAAAGCCATCGAAACGGCGCGCATCGATCCGAACTGGGCAGGCCCGACGATCTCATCAACCGGCTACCTCTTTGCGGGACTGGTCTACTGGGGCTTTTGCTTCGGCATGTCCCGTTACTCGCAATCGATGGAGCGCCAATTGGCGCGCGGCCACAAATCTTAGGACGCGACGATGATGCCACAACCAATGTACGCATCGACGAAGGGACAGCCCTTCAACAAGGCGATGGCCATTGAACTGCGTGACGTCAACAAATGGTTCGGTTCATACCATGCGCTCAGGAACATCAACCTGTCGGTGCCACAGGGGCAGCGCATTGTGATCTGCGGCCCCTCGGGGTCGGGCAAATCGACGATGATCCGGTGCGTCAACCATCTCGAGAAGCATCAGTCGGGCGAGATCATCGTCGACGGCAAAGCGGTGACCGGGGATCTGCGCAAGAGCGACGAAGTTCGCAGCAACGTCGGCATGGTTTTCCAGCACTTCAATCTGTTTCCCCATCTTACGGTGCTTGAGAATTGCACCCTTGCGCCGGTGTGGGTGAGAAACATGCCGCGGATGGCGGCCGAGGAATTGGCGCGCCATTATCTGGAGCGCGTCAGAATTGCGGAAAAGGCGGACAGCTACCCGGGTCAGCTGTCGGGTGGCCAGCAGCAACGTGCTGCAATTGCCCGGGCTCTCTGCATGAACCCGAAGATCGTGCTCTTCGACGAGCCAACCTCTGCCCTCGATCCGGAGATGGTCAAGGAGGTGCTCGACACGATGGTGTCGCTCGCCAGCGAGGGCATGACGATGCTGTGCGTGACGCATGAGATGGGCTTCGCACGGGAGGTGGCCGATCGCGTGGTGTTCATGGACTGCGGGGAGATCGTCGCGACCAACACGCCCCATCAGTTCTTCACCAACTCTAGGTCGGAACGGGCGCGGCAGTTTCTGGCGCAAATCCTCAAGTAGGGCCGTCCGCAGAGGCAAAGCGGCCGCGGCCGTGGCAATAGATTTTTTCAGGTGATTATCACATGGCTTGTGCAGACACGCCCGCATCGGCGGTTGGGCAACGAAATATTCCGAGAATTGAGTTCGACCAAATCCACGACCGCCAGCAATTCGGATCCGTCAAATGGGCCAACCAGTGGGACGAGTTCTCTCCTCAGGTGCAAGGCCAGGACCTGCTGTCCCTATGGACGGCGGATATGGATTTCCGTGCTCCGGAAACCGTCATCGCGCGGCTGCGCGAGGCCGCGGACCATGGCATTTACGGCTACACACGCCGCGATCCGCGCCACTATGAGATCGTGCAATCGTGGTTCACACGCCGGCACAACTGGTCGCCGATGCTGGAGACCCTGCTCCCCGCGCCGGCGATCATGCCGTCGGTCGCTGCGATACTGCGAACCTTCACGAAGCCTGGTGACGGCATCATCGTTCAGTCACCCGTATACTCGCCCTATTTCGAAGTGGTTCAGGGAAATGGCCGGATTCTGCTCACGAACCAGCTGAGGCTGCAAAACAACAGGTATGAACTCGATCTGGAAGACTTCGAGAAACTGGCGGCCGGCGGCGCCAAGGTGTTCCTGCTGTGCAATCCTCACAATCCTGCCGGAATGGCCTGGACACTCGAAGAATTGACAGCGCTGAACGACATTTGTGAGCGCCATGGGATTTTGGTCATATCCGACGACATTCACTGCGACATAAGGTTGTCGGACCACCCGCACATCGTCTTCTCCTCCATCTCGGACGATGCCGCGGAGAAGTCGTTCATCTGCACCGCTCCGACGAAGACTTTCAACCTCGCCGGGGTGCCTTCGGCAACCATTGCGGTGGCGAGCAAAAAGCGCCGCGAGCAGCTTCTTGCCGCGATGCAGGCCTCATTCATGGTAAATGCAAACTTTTTCGGCCGCCTGGCCCTGGAGGTTGCCTACAGCACCGGCGCGCCCTGGCTCGATCAACTCACATCCTACATCGCCAGCAACATTGATCTGGTTTGTGACTTCGCCGGCGAATACCTTCCAGGCATTACGCCCATGCGGCCCGACGCATCGTTTCTGGTGTGGTTGGACGCGTGTGCGCTCGATCGTAGAGTGGGTGGAATTCAGAAGTTCTTTGTCGATCAGGCCGGGGTCAATCTGTATGACGGCCGCGTCTATGGGCCTGGCGGCGAAGGTTTCATCCGCCTGAATGTCGGCTGCCCGCGTCCTCTGCTGCGCCGAGGGCTGGAGCGGATGTCCAGCGCGCTGGCATCCTTGTGACTGAGCGGAACCAAGCCAAGATGCCCCGAATGCGAATTGCCATCATCAATCCCAACACGACCGCTTCGATGACCAGCGGGATCGTCGCAGCCGCCATGGCGGCGCCGGATCCGGGGACGAAGATAGTGGGCATGCATGCCAACGGCTGGACCTGAAGCGATCGAAGGGCCATTTGACGGTGCACTCTCCGTAGCGGGCCTGCTCAAGCAGGTGGTCGCGGCGGACATGGACAATGTCGACGCCCGTATCATTGCCTGCTTAGACGATACGGGTCTCGACGCGGAAAGGGCCATCGCTACCAAGCCCGTCATCGGTATAGGCAAGGCTTCGCTTCATCCGTCAGCCTTGTCGCTCACAGCTTCTGTGTCGTGACCACTCTGTCGCGTTCCGCGCGACTGATTGAAGACAACATTCGCCGTTACGGGTTCTCCCGTCGCTTCCGGCGCGTTCTTGCCTCCGACATCCCGGTCCTCGAGTTGGAGAGATCTGAAAGTGGTGCCTCCGAACGAATTTCGGGGCTCATACGCGAAGGTGGAGGCATAGGCTGCTTTGGCGCCGAGCTGGAGGTGGTCTCCGACCGGTCGCCGAACTGATCACCCGGAATACACCGATGATCATGCTCGGCACGAGCGCCGGCCCAAATGCCGACGCGCAGTATTTGTTCAGCGAGGACATGCCTGGCCACACCGCTGACCACAGGCCGCGCCACGCCAAGACCTACCGCAACTTCGGCGCCGAATATGAGCGGCTGCAACGCGAGCGTATTGCCGCCTATCGCGAGCTCGTATCCGACGTGCAGACGGGCGCTTACCCGAGCCGCAGCACGTGGTCCCGATCACAGATGAAGAGTTCTCGACCTTCAGCACCTCTCTCGAACTTTAGAAAG
This sequence comes from Mesorhizobium sp. M1006, assembly GCF_040318825.1. Classification (NCBI taxonomy): domain Bacteria; kingdom Pseudomonadati; phylum Pseudomonadota; class Alphaproteobacteria; order Hyphomicrobiales; family Phyllobacteriaceae; genus Mesorhizobium; species Mesorhizobium sp. M1006. Next base: position 118,098 of record NZ_JAMYMZ010000006.1, on the reverse strand, counting down.
CCAAGATACACAACAGGCTGCGAGATTCCCTTGCGGTACGCTGACCGAACGAACCTAATCTGTTTGGTCAGTTCACGACCTCGGTTCTCGCAGGTGGAGGTCAGCTATCTCCGCTCCGGACACAAAGCTCACAGGCTGCCTTCGGCCCCAAATAGCCAATACAGAACTGCAGGGCGAGCGATCAGCGCTTGTCCGCCGGCTGGCTGCTCGTCGTCGAAGGGATGCGGGCGATGACCTTGATCTCGAAATCGAAGCCCGCAAGCCAATTGACGCCCACTGCGGTCCAGTTCGGGTAGGGAGGTGCACCGATTTCTTCCGCTCGGACGGCCAGAACTGTCTCGATCTGTTCGTCCGGGTTGGTGTGGAACGTTGTGACGTCGACGACGTCGTCGAAGCTGCACCCGGCGGCCGCTAAGACCGCGCGCAGATTGGCGAAGGCCCGTCGAACCTGATCCTCGAATACGGCCTCGGGCGAGCCGTCCTCACGGCTCCCGACCTGACCCGACACGAAGAGAAGATCGCCGGACCGAATGGCTGCGGAATAGCGGTGGATATCGTATAACGCGTGCCGGTTGGCCGGGTAGACGGCGTCACGTGTAGGCATCTCAAGTTCCTTTCTGTCTTGATAAGAGGTGGGCACGAGCAGCGGGCCGGACCCGGGGGTCACAGCCGCGCCAACTCCTCGTCTGTGAAATCCGCCGCAACCGCGATGTCATTCTGCCGGTCGAGCTCCTCGATGCGTCCGCCGAGTGCCTTGCGGATGCCGGCATAGGCCTCGGCACCGAGCACCAGCCGTTTCGGGAGCGGAGCATCCTGATCGGCAAGCCTGATCATTGCGTCCGTCATGCGGTCGGGGTCGCCCTTGATCACCCATGAGACGCCCAGCGCCTCGCGGATCTGACCGGCGGGTGTTCCCTCATAGGCCGCGAGCGGCTTGGTCCGCGCGAGATTGCCGCCGAACCCGGTCCGCGCCGGCCCGGGTTCCACAAGGCTGAATTCGATGCCGAAGGGAGCAGCCTCCTGCGCCACCGATTCGACGAACCCCTCGATCCCCCACTTGGTCGCGTGATAGAGGCTGAAAGCCGGATAGGCGATCTGGCCTCCCTCGCTCGATACCTGTAGAATCCGACCACCACCCTGGCTGCGCAGATGCGGCAACGCCGCCTGGATGAGCGTGATCGAGCCGATGAGATTGGTGTCGATGATGTCCCGAACCTGCACATCGCCAGCCTCTTCAGCCGCGCCGAGCAGGCCATAGCCAGCATTGCTGATGACGATGTCGATCCGAGCGGATGCCGCGAAGGCCCGGTCGACCGCGGCGCGGACCGAGCTCTGGTCCTTGAGGTCCATTGCGACGATGCGGAGCCGTTCGGGGTAACTTGCACGCAAGTCGGGAAGTGCGTCCTCGCTGCGGCTGGCACCGACGACGCGGTCTCCCCTGATCAGGGTCTTCTCCGCCAGCAGCCGGCCTAGACCAGAAGACACACCCGTATGAGCCAGGTCTTTTCCATTTCTCATTTCTCCAATTGATGCAGGCAGGAGATAGGGCAATCGCATTGCGCGCATTAGCCGTTGAAATCGGCATGGGACAATGCAAAATCCCCATCAATGCCCCGCCCGTCGCTCAACGATCTCACCGCCTTCGTCGCCGTTGCCACACACCGTAGCTTCCGCCGCGCAGCGGACGAGATCGGCACGGCACCTTCCACATTGAGCCATGCGATGCGTGCGCTCGAGGAACGCATGGGCGTGCGACTTCTGAACCGCACCACACGCAGCGTCTCGCCGACAGAAGCCGGGTTCCGGTTGCTCGACCGTCTTCAGCCGGCGCTCGCCTCGCTGGACGAGGCACTCGACAGCGTCGCGGGGTTCCGGGGCAATGTCGCAGGAACGGTCCGCATCAACGCACCGCGATTAGTGGCCGGGCTTCTCGTTCGCTGGGTCCTTCCGCAGATGGCGAAGCGCCATCCGGACGTGACCGTGGACATCGTCGTCGAGGGGCGGCTCATCGATATCGTGTCCAGCGGGTTCGATGCCGGCGTACGCCTCATCACATCGATTCCCAAAGACATGATCGCCGTGCCGTTTGCACACGCGTTGACGTTCATCTGTATCGCGTCGCCCGCCTATCTCGATCGCTTCGGGGAGCCGGGAACGCCCGAGGAATTGCAACGCCACCATTGCATCGGCCACCGTATGCCCAGCGGAAAGCTCTATCGATGGGAGTTCGAACGCGCAGGCCAGGAACTGGTGATCGGGGCAAACGGCCCCATCGTCCTTGATGACGAGGAACTAATGGTCGAAGCCGCAATAGAGGGTCTGGGCATCGCCTATGTGGCGGATTGGGCCGCCGAAGCGGCGTTGTCCGATGGCCGGCTACGCAAGGTCCTGACCGCGTGGACGCCAGCACCGGAAGAAGTTGCGGTCTACTACCCCGGACATCGAGCCGTGCCGCCCGCCCTGCGGGCTTTTCTCGATGTTGTAAAGGACCTGCGGAAGAAAGAACCCTAACCAGATCAACGAAGCCGACGCCCTCGCGCGGAACAGCCGCAGCGGGGCGAAGCGAACAGCTGAAGATCGCGGTCCTGCTCTGACCCAGCTCGCGTCGCATGAGTTCGAGCAACTATTCGAGCGAGAGCTTCTCGCGGGGGCGCAAATTCCTCGATCGGGGCTAGTTTCCCGACATGAGGCAGGTCACCGTTAAACGTAGGGTCCAATCACTACCTTCCCGTGACCTTCCGAACGTCTGCAAACGAGCAGGGCCGCGCCGCTTTTCTGGGAGCTGTGAAAACGGCCTGGGGCGGGTACCAAGCGTGCGATTCACTAGTTGCAGCTAACGTGGTGGAGGCATTCGCGGCCAGTTGTACTGATGAACTGATGGCTCTCAGAACGCGGTCATCTGCTTAGCTCCGTTCAGCGCACCAGCGCGTCCCGATGACAGCCAGACGGATGCCGGCAGTCCCGCCGACGCTACCCCTTGATCGCCGAGCCGACGATCGAATCCACGAAGAAGCGCTGCAGGAAGACGAAGAGCACCAGTGGCGGCAGCACAGCAAGCGTGGCGCCGGCCATGACCAGTCCTGTATTGAGGGCGCCTCTGTTATAGCTGAGCAGGCGGCTCAGGCTGATGACAATCGGATAGTCCTCCGCATCGCCCTGCAAAACTGTCAGCGGCCAGAGATAGCTATTCCAGTGATAGACGAAGGCAAACAGCGCCAGTGCCGCGATTGCCGGCGCCACGCTCGGCGCGACGATCTTGAACAGGATCAGGAGTTCCGACGCTCCATCCATCCGTGCTGCGTCGATCAGATCGTCGGGCACGCCGGCTATGAACTGGCGCATCAGGAAAATGCCGAACGCATTGGCGAGATTGGGCACGATGATGCCGGCAAGGCTGGCGTTCAGGCCGATTGATCCGACGAGACGGTAAAGCGGGATCAGCGTGACGATCGGCGGCAGGAACATGGTGGCGATCAGCACCGAAAACAGCAGTGAGCGGCCGGGAAAGTGATGCTTGGCGAAGGCGTAGCCAGCCATCATGCTGGTGACCAGAATGCCGGCGGTGGTGATCGTGGCGATCACGAGCGAATTCCACATCGAGCGGCCGACATTGATGACGCCGGACACGTTCTCGTACGCTTCGAGGGTCGGCGTGCGCGGTATCCACACCGGCGGCACCTGCATGGTTTCGGCCGGCGTTTTCAGGCTGGAGAGCACCATCCACAACAGCGGGAAGGCGGAGGCCACGGCAACCAGCAGCATCAGCGTGGCGAGCAGTGCTCTGCGGCCCGCCAGGCGTTTGCGCGCCAACCGGCTCGATGCTGAGCGGCCCGGCGCGCTCATTCGCCATCCTTCCGGTTGGCGAATGCAAACAGCGCACATACAATGACGATCAGCGACAGCATCAGCATCACTGCCATGGCCGAGCCCAGCCCGCCTTGTGCGCGCTCGATGCCGACTCGGCGGATATGGTAGGTCAGCACGTTGGTCGAGCCGACCGGCCCGCCTTGGGTGATCAGCGCCACCGGCTCGAACACTTGCACGGCGTTGATGATGGCAATGACGGCGCTGAACAAGAGCGTGCGGCTCAATAGCGGCAAGGTAATGAAGCGGAACTGTTCGCGCCGGTTGGCGCCGTCAAGCGTCGCCGCCTCGTAAAGACTGCCTGGGATCTGGGTCAGCCCGGCAACGGCCAGCACCGTAAAATAGCCGATCTGCTGCCAGACATTGAGGACGACGATCGAGATCAACGCCGATCTTGGCGAGGACAACCAGAGTTGCGGGCCGATGCCGGCGAGACCGAGCACCTGGTTGAGCGGCCCCTCGCTCGGCGAATAGAGCTTCGACCAGACCAGCGTCACGGCGATCATCGGCACCATGTAGGTGGAAAACAACACGGTCCGCAGCGCCGTACCGCCTGCGACATTGCGCTGGTGGACCATCAAGCCGAACACTACCGAAAGGGGTAGGATGAGCATCACCGATAATGCCGTGTAGATGGCGGTGTTGAGCAGCGCTCGCTTGAAATCCCGCCCGACCGAGGTCGGCCCGAATATTTCGCGAAAATTATCGAAGCCGATGAAGCTCGCATTGGAAAAAGGCGTCTGCGTCGACCAGTCCTGGAATGACAGCCAGATGGTGAGCAGCATCGGCAGCAGGATGAAAACGCCGATCAGTGTCACGGCAGGCGCCAGCATGATGCCCGCCGAGGCACGATAGGTCTTGATCATCGCTCTGCTTCCAAAGCGTCGGGCTCTCCAAACAGCGCCTTCGCTATTTGGCGGCACGCTCCAGGATCGAGACGGCATCGGCCTGCGCGTTCGCCTGCGCATCCTTGGCCGAGAGCTGCCCATACTGCAACGCCTCGAGCGTCTGCTGCAGCGATTCGCTGAACTCCTGGCCGCCCGGGACGACAGGGAAGGGCTTGGCGTCGACAAGCACGCTGACATAGCCGGACAGGAACTCGGAACCGAGCTTGTCCTTATGGGCTTCGATGTCGGAGGTCCGCGTCGGCAGGATGCCCATCGACATCAGAATATCCGACATTGCCGATGCGCCGTTCTTGCCGGACTTCGGACTGTTCAGCCATACCAGGAAATCCCATGCCGCTTTTTGCTCGGCCTGACCGGCATTGGCGTTGACGACGGTCATCCATGAATAGGAGATCGAGTGCGGCTTGTCGCCGCTCGGACCGACCGGGATGGGTGCGGTGGCGATATTGGAGAACTTGTCGCCCATGCCGCTCTTCAATGCGCTTTCCCACCAGTTGGCCATGATGATCATGCCAGTCTTGCCGGAGACGAAATTGTCGAGGAAGGGGCCGGTTGTGTTGGCGTCGGCCGTGGCCATCGCCGGATCGCTGGCGCCGGACTTGATCAGGTCCTCGTAAAGCTGGAAAGTCTCACCGGCTTGAGGACTGTCGAGCATCGGTTTGCCGTCCTTGACCAGCTCGCCGCCATTGGAGACCAGCAGCGAGGCGAAGGGATGGACGACGCCCGCCGCCCAGGAATTGATCAGGCCGAAGCCTTGCTGGCCGGCATCTTTCCTGGTCAGCTTCTGGGCCGCATCCTTCAATTCGGACCAGGTCTTCGGCGCGGCTGTAATGCCTGCCCGTTTGAACAGCTCCTTGTTGTAGTTCAGCGCGTAGACGTCGATCTCGTTTGGAATGCCGTAAAGCGTGGCGCCAACAGAGGCTGCACTGACGACACCGGCCGGCCACGCACTCTTGACCTCGCCGGCAACTGCATCGGGGGCCGGCGCGACCAGCTTGTCTCGCGCCAGTTCGGGCAGCCACAAATCATAGATGCCGCCGATCGTCGGCCCGTCCGAGCTGCCGCCCTGGGAACGCAGTGTCGTGAGGAGATCGCCGAAGGGGACGGCGCGCACGGTGACGGTCACATCCGGATTGCTCTTGGCATAGTCCTTGGCCGCGGCGTCCAGCAAAGCGACCGTTTCGGGCGACCAGTGGGTCAGATAGGAGATGTTGACCGATTGCGCCCAACCAATGGTGGGCGAGGCCAACAACCCTGCAGCAAGTGCCAGTTTCGAAATCCAAGCCAAAGACATCCGACCCTCCGCATAGCCACACAGCGATGTCCATGACGTTATGACAACCCGAAGCAACGATGCAAGCGCTATCTTCGTGGAGAGCTCCTGCCGGCGTTGCGGCGTTTTCTTACTCCGATTTTGTGAAGAGATATCACATATCATAAACAGGAGTTTAGATACGATGGCTCGAGCTGTTTCTAACTGCTGGCTATCCCCAAAACCTCTTGCGATCGAAGTCATGTCGTTATAATGACACTGAGCCGCTGCAAAGGATGCCGATGTCGAATGGGAGACGGAGCATGGTTCATCGACACGCTGCGCTCAGCCCGATCGGCTTTGGCGCCGCGTGCACCGGAGTCTGGACCGCACTGCCGACCAGAGCCGACGACGCCGTGGCGTCATGGAACTGGCGCTCCGAGGACCGGGCGGCAGCCAGTCGGAGTCGCTCTCGATGACACGCGTTCTGGCCATCGATCTTGGCGGCACCAACTTGCGCGCCGCTATCCATACCGGCGATGTTCGCTGGCTGGAGATGCTCAGCCGCGAGCCCGCACCAGCAAGTCTTGATGCCTTCGTCGCCCGCGTCGGTGCGTTGCGCGCCGAGGCCGGTCCGGTCGAGGCACTTGGCTTAGCGGTGCCGGGGCTTGTCGAGGGCTCGGTCTGCCGCTGGATTCCGAACCTGCCCTATCTCGACGGCATCGACATCGCGGCCTTGTTTCCTCGTCTGCGCGTTGCCGTTGGCAATGACTCGCAGGTCGCCATGCTGGCCGAAGCGGTCGAAGGTGCCGCAAAAGGCCTGTCCGATGCCATCCTGCTGGCGATCGGCACCGGTATCGGCTCCGCCGTTCTGGTCAATAACCACATCGTCGCCGGCGTACGTGGCGGCGCCTGCTCATTCGGCTGGGCCTGCGCCGACATCGAGGATGAAGGCGAGGACCGCAGCGGCTGGCTGGAGCGCTTCGCTTCCGGGCGGGCGTTCGACGCCGCGGCGCGCCAGATCGGGCTGGCCAATGGCGGCAGGCTGGTCGAGGCGGCCCGGGCTGGCAACACGGCCGCACTTGACGCCTTGGAGCTGCCGGCGCGCCGGCTGGGCACTGCCTTGGCGGGTGCGGTCGCGCTGCTTGACACCCAGGCGGTCCTGATTTCCGGCGGGCTTGCCGATGCGCTGGACGTGGTAGGGCCGCCGCTGCTTGCGGCATTGCGGCGTCAGCTGCCGCCGCATCTGCGCGATGTCGTGCTGCGGTCCGGCGAATTCGGCTCCCGCGCCGGTCTCGTCGGCGCCTCGCTGGCCGGTCTCGCCGGAGCACAGTGGAGGCAGATTAGATGAGCCAAGTGAGCTTTCAGCAACCGGACCGCCGAAGACCCGAGCCGCTCTGGTATCAGGTGGAAGAGGCCATCCGCGCCATCGTCAAGAGTGGCGATTGGGCGACCGGCGACCAGATTCCGGCCGAAGACAGACTGTGCGCCCTGTTCGGGGTGAGCCGCATCACGCTGCGCCACGCGCTGCGCAATCTGGAAGAGCACGGGCTGCTCAGGCGCGAACATGGCCGTGGCACCTTCGTGCGCTCCACCACGCTGGTCGCCGGCACCCGCGAACTCACCAGCTTCACGCAGGAAATGGGCAATATGGGCGTGGTCGCCGGCTCGCGCTTGCTCGACTGCAGCCTGACCACCGCCAATGCCGCCGCGGCCGGAGCGCTGGAGATCGAAGAGGGCGACCCGGTGGTGCGCATCCGGCGGCTCAGGCTTGGCAACAACGAACCGATCGGTATTCAGACTGCGCAACTCTCGGCCGCGCGCGTGCCCGGCTTTCTCGATGCCGGCCTGTTGCAGGGCTCGCTCTACGAAGCGTTGGAACGCCATTACGGCATCGTGCCGGTCGCGGCGCGCGAAAACTACCGTGTTGGCGCGGTCGGGACGGCGGATGCCGAGTTGCTCGATCTGCCTGCGGGGAGCCCCGCATTCGTGGTCGAGCGCATCACCACCGACGAGCGTGGCCCGTTCGAATTCACCGTCTCGGTGATGCGCGGCGACCGCTACGAAATCCGCTCGACGCTGCGTGCCGGTCGCGCCGCGCCAACCGCAAGAAGCTGAGCCATTACCGAAGCCGACACATAACAGGAGTACCGACGTGTCCGATCTCTACATACCTCGCCTTGCCGCCCTCATCGAACAGGCCTCGAAAGCCAATGCCGAAGCCTTTGGCGAAGCGGCCAGCCGCTTTGCCGACACGCTCGAGAGCGGGGGGTTGGTTCATCTTTACGGCTCGGGCCACTCGGTGTTGCCGGTCCAGGAAGTGTTTCCGCGCTACGGCAGCTATATCGGCTTCAATCCGCTGACCGACCCGCGTGTCATGTGGCATAACGTGCTCGGCGCCGGCGGCGTGCGCGAACTTCTGTGGCTGGAGCGGACCGAGAAATACGCCGAGAAATTCCTCGATCACCAGCCGCTGAACAAAGGCGATTCGATCATCATCTTTGGCCACAGCGGCCGCAATTCGTCCGGCATCGACACCGCGCTCTATGCGAAAAAACGCGGCATCTTCGTCGTTGCGATAACTAGCAAGAACAATCTCGACAAGCCGGCGACGCACTCTTCCGGCAAACGGCTTGCCGATGCCGCCGACCTTGTCATCGACACCTGCTCGCCGATCGAGGATGCCATCGTGCCGGTCGAGGGCTGGAGCCGGCCGGTCTCCGGTTCGTCGACCGTGCTTGCCATGATCCTGGCGCATGAGCTGATCGCCCGCACCGCCGAGGCGCTTTCGAAACGCGGCATCGAACTGCCGGTTTTTGCCTCGCCGACAATTGCCGGCGTCACACTGCACGACACCGACGTCATCTATGGCGTCTATCGCGAGAAAATGCTCGAGGCACAAAGGAAGCATCTGCCGACGTTCCAGGCGACCATGCGCGGCGACTGACAACCGGGGAGGGCACGCAAAACACTAGGACGTAGTGTTCTAGGCAAGCCGCTTGAATGGTTTGGCCGAGGACGTTTTCGACAAATCCGCCAGCAGCCGACCTTCAGGTCGTCGCGTATCCTTCGACCGGCCGCGGCCGGAACCGAGACGACAACTTGCAGGGATGGAGCGGTCGATAGCGCTTTCGCGGACTCGCGCCGGTGCCGCTACGTCCGCCACCTGGTGGCGTGCGGGGGTTTCACCAACGTCGAAATACGCCTAGTCCGGCAAGCCCGCCAGACGCCAGCCATCGACAAAGGGCTGGGCAGCACTCATGCTCCTAAATGGCAAGTTCGCTACTAGTTCGCCGATCGTCCAACCTGGATTGCCCGCAAGAAATAGGCGGGCTTCCTCCTGTGCCTCAGGCAAGCGGCCGGCAAGGGCAAGCGCGGCAATCAGGTGCTCCCTCGAACCTGTCCCGTAGGTTTCTTCCCGGCTCAAGGACACGACCGCTTCTTCGTACTGACCGGTGGAAATCTGCGCCATTCCCACGATCCAGAAATACCAACCGGGTGGACGAGGATTTAAACGCAGCGCCTCCGCGCAAGCTATCAGGGCCGCTTGCGGCTTGCCCAAGTAGATTTGAAGCTCACCAATCCATGCAACCGCATCTGCATTGTTGGGATTTATCCGAATGGCAGCATCGAATTGAGATTTTGCTTCATCCCAATTGCGCTCAAAAAGCTGAACGCAGCCTAGGATCCTGCGAACGTTGGAATCGCCGGGATCGATTTCCACGGCCCGTTGTGCGTGCATCAGAGCCTTTGCGCGGCCGGGTACCTGTGGTTCTCCCCAAATAATCCAGCCAAACAGCAGTGAGATGGCAAGATTGCTGTGCGCTTCACAGTAGTTTGGATCGAGTGCAACGGCACGTTCCAAAGCTGAACGCGCCTCGCTGTTGTCTGATCTGGAAATGTTCCATTTGCCTCGCGACCTAACACAAAGATCATAGGCTTCGAGATTTGACGGTCGAAAACGGCTAACAATGTTCCTTTCACTGAGCTTGCCAGAAATCGCTTCAACAACGCGTCGCGTGACCTCGTCCTGAACGTCGAAGATGTCGGCGATTTCGCGGTCGAAACGCTCGGCCCAGACATGATTGCCGCCTTCCGCCGCGTTGATCAGCTGCACATTTACACGCAAACGCTTGACGGACCGCCTCGCGCTGCCCTCAAGTATGTACTTGACCCCTAGATCGCGAGCGATCTGACGGACATCACTGGGCTTGCCCTTGTAGGCGAAGGTGGAGTTACGGGCGATTACGAAGAAGCCCGGTACATTGGAGAGATCGGTGATGATGTCCTCTGTCAGGCCGTCGGTAAAGAACTCCTGTTCGGCGTCGCCGCTCATGTTGATGAAGGGCAGCACGGCGATGGACGGCTTGTCGAGAAGGGCGAGCGGAGCCGGAGTGGCGCCGATTAAGACAGTTGGCTCGCGACGGGCAGGCGTACCGACCTCCAGCGCATAAACACGCATCGGCTCAGCAATGTTCTTAAGGACTCTCTCGCCGAGATCACAAATCGCGAGGTCGTGCCGGCTCCGCACCTGACGGTAGGCATCTTCAGACAGGCAGATTGTTCCTGGCTTCGCCATGCCCTCCAGACGAGCAGCGATATTGACGCCATCGCCCATCAAGTCGCCATCCGCTTCCTCGACAACATCGCCGATATGAATACCGATGCGCAGTTCAATTCGACGCTCTGCCGGCAATCCGGAATTGCGCTCGAGCATCCCTACCTGCAGCTCCATAGCGCAGCGGACCGCGTCAACGCCGCTCCGAAACTCGGACAGCACGCCATCGCCGGTGCTCTTCACGACCCGACCCCGATGAACTGCGATGGTCGGGTCGACGAGGTCGCTTCGCAGCGTGCGGATGCGAGCGAGCGTACGATCCTCGTCACTCGCCGTCAGACGGCTGAAGCCGACGATGTCCGCCACCAGGATTGCCGCGAGCTTGCGTACTTCGGTCATTGCATGCCCATACCCGAACCTATCACAGCTGCGGACGGATGCCGCGCAGTTTGTGGCCAGCGAGATACCCTCCAATCAGTTCCGCATACGGACGAAGAAGCACAGCTTTGGGTAGTGAACGGAGTGACCGCTCAACGCGTCACCCTGGACGTCGAGGCGACCCGCGCGATCCGGCAGGCTGAGGTGGGAGCCGCGCGCACCAGGATTGACAGGACCGCGGACCGCTTCGGCCTGAAGCCGGAGTATTTGGCCGCCGACAGCGCCTATGGATTGGCGGCGAACCTCAGGCGCGCGACGAGTTCCTCCTCGCCGCTACCACTGTTCACCCTTAGCCGAGAAGGTCGCAATCGGCTGGAGAACCGACCCGCAGTTTTGGACAGCTCGATCAGCCGACGTCAGCCGTCTGGTTTGAGCGGTTCGTGCTCAATTACCTGGACAATGTCGGTAAGCTCGATTTCCGGTAATGCTCGCGCATCCCACGCAGCATCATGTCATCCGGCCACTCGGCCGATTTTCTGAGACAGGCAGCTCCGATGCAAGCTGAATATCCGCGCATTTTAAGACGTTAACGACAGCGGATTTTGCTCGCGTCATCATCGCAGACACACCGCATCGGACCGGGAACGATGCGGACCTCGCGAAACCGGATGGTCGACGTCTTTCATCGCTCATAATCAGCGGGAATAGTCGGCTTACGACACCGAGCGTCTGCATGGCTCTCGCGCCGCGATGCAAGGCCAGGAAAGCCTTACGCCAGATCAGTTTGTGAAAAGTCATTGCCCTTGTAAAGCAGGGCAAGCCGATGAGCCTTCGCGCAGGCGTAGGCAAAACAATCGCCGAAATTGAGATCGGCTTTGTTCCCGACTGCTTTGCCGTATTTCATGCTGGCTTCGATCGCCCGGTCGCCGATGTCGCCGGATATCGTGATTTCCTTGCCGGCGATCTCGATCAAAAAGGCGTCGACGGTATCACGGGCTTGCGCCAGCATGTTGGCCGTGGGCTTGGCGTTCTTTTTGATGGCTTCGGCCGACGCTCGCGCGAGTCCCTGGACTGCCTCGAACCGGACGAGCGGGGAGATATACAGCGGCTTGGTCGCGGCCGCGAGCCGCTTTTCCAGTTCTTCCGCGCCAGGTTCCTCGTTCAGGATGGCAACGATCACCGAGGCATCGACGAACATCAGTCGTCGCCCCACATTTCGTCGGTGAATTTCTTCATATCGAAATCAGGGTTGGCTGGCCCGATCCGCCGCGCCATTTCCTTGACTTTGGCAAGTCTCTCGCGCAGCGGGACGCTGCCGCGGTTGCGCTCGATCTCATGGCGCAAGGCGGTTCTGACGGCCTCGGTCTTGCTGCGCGCCTTGGTAATCTGCTGCAGCTCGACGGCCATGGCGTCGACATCGGGGTCGCGAATGAAGAGCGGCATTTTGTATATCCTCATGAGTGATATATGTATATCATGCCGGAGATATACTCGCCAGCGAATTCGCGAGCGGCGGTTTTGATAAGGAGGGGAGGGAGGAATGCAGCTCGCGAAAATCCGTCGGGAGGTTCGGTTCTGGTGCTCAGTCCTTGGAATTGCTCGGCGTCTGAAACACGTCGCTCCGGCCATGTCACTGTCAACGCCTACATGCCCAAGGCGTATCGACGCTACGTGCGCCGACGCATGCGCATCCCAACATCCGCGGCGATCGGTTGATGTCGATAGACCGCCCACGCGCCCGACGAGGCCGCGCCAGCTGCATCGATTGCGTCAGGTTCATAACGGCCATAATCCCGGCCCAGCGAACTCTCTCGTTAGGGCAGCTCGGGGAGTGCTACGGCTGGATGCTCTTGGGAACATCCCGAGCGCATGATCCGGCGGCGAGGATAAACAATCTGAACCACGCGCTGCCTCCACATGATGGCGCCGGCGAACTCAACGAAGCCGTGCTGCCATTCGTGCTGAACTGGATAACACGGCCTATCTTCTCGCTCGAAAATTCGGCGGCCTCGACAATCATTGCCGGGGTTACCTCGACGGATCCCTTCGCCGTCTATCCGCGTCTCATCGGCTGTCGCGCTGATCCGGATTGACAGCCACCCGCAATTAAAGGGCCGTTTGATGACACCTAGCCTCCCCAGCAGTATTAGTTCACAAAGCAGGTCGGCACCCCGCGATCCGCTGGATCCGGTCAGCGTGTGCTTCGGGTTCGGGGTGCAAGATCAGGCGGTGCCATTTGCACGGATGGCGGCGAACCAACCACCACGGCAGGGGCGCCAGATTGCTCACCACGTTGGCTCTCCACTTCGCGGCTCATAGCTTGGTGAGCAGCTTGCATCTCCGGAACGGTGAAAACCGGCACCTCGCCCTTGAAACCCTGGAGTTCAAAGGCGCCCGCCTGGACGACCGGCATCGGCGCTCCTGCCGCAAAGCCGGGACCAAGCACCAGGGGGATGCCCAGCTTCTTGGTCGTCGACTCGAGCCGAGCCGTGCGGTTCACCGGAGAGCCGATCGCGGTGTAATCGAAACGCCGTTCGGAGCCGAAATTGCCTACCGAGCAGATGCCCGTCTCGATGGCGACGCCGATTGCGATGGAGGGGTGGCCGTCCGCGGTGAAGGCGGCGTCTTCGCGCTTCACCCGTTCGATCAGGGCAAGGCCCGCGTCGAGCGCGCGCTCGCGATGGTCCGGCTGATCAAGCGGCGCGTTCCAGAAGGCCAGCACCGCGTCACCCATGAACTTGTCGATGGTGCCGTCGCGCTTGAGGATCTCATCGGTCGCAATGCCGAGGAAGTGGTTGACCACCTTTGCGATTTCCTGGGTGTCGAGTTGTTCGCTCATCGTCGTGAAGCCGCGTATGTCGCTGAGCAGGATCGTGATCTCGCGCTTCTCGCCGGACAGGATCGCTTCGGTGTCTGAGCTTGCGAGGCGCTGCACCACGGAAGGTGACAGATACTGGGCGAACTGCCGTGCCAGGGTGGACCGGCGCTGCTCGCTGCGCCTGTAGAGAACATAGCCTTCGAAGCCGGCTACCAGGATCGTCGCAAGCGCCGGCTGCAGCGGGTCATAGAGTGCACCCTGCAGGCTGTATTCGAGAGCGCCGAACACGAACGGCGTGACGGCAAGCAGCACGAGAGCCAGGGCACCAAGCACGACACGCCCGGCGAGCACTCCGGAAAGTCCGATAAAAATGACGGCACTGAGGACAAACCAGAGCCGCTCCACCGTGCGCGCATGCGTTGGCTCTGTTAGGTAGCGCCCCGCAAGCAGCTGGCCGATTGCATCGGCGTGGATGTCCGCGCCTGGTCGCGCTGGACGTGTCGGGGTGGGCAGGTACTGCGTCAGTCCCACGGCCGACAGATCGACAATGGCGATGGCGTCCCGCAGCCGTGGATCACTGCCGCCCGAAAGGATAGTGCTGGCAGATATACGCGGCGTATCCGTGGCGGTTTCCCAGAGGCGGATGGTCCCCTCCGGCTCGAGCAGCACGATGGCGCCGGCCATCCTGAGTGCGTCGAACCCGGCTGCATTCATCCGGGCTATGTAGCCGTCCTGCCCGGCGTAAAGGCGAAGAAGCTCGAGCGCGAAGGACGGCCACAGCTGCACGCCTTGAGCGGTATTGCGAAGCCACAGCAGCGGCACATGGCGCAGTACGCCGTCGGGATCGGGCAAGGTGCGAATTACCCCGAGGCCCGCGGCGGCGTTCGAGAATTCGGCAAGCGAGCCGGTCAGGCCGGTGAAGCCGGGAAGTGTGTCGGGTACCTGTCCGACGATCGACCAGCCGGCTTTGGGCCCTGCATCTGAAACCGTCGCCTCATTGCCCAGGCTGACAGCAAGCGCCGTTCGATTTTTGGCCAGCGCCGCTGCCAGGCGCTTGTCTCCGGCGATGCCCTCAGGCGAGGTGTCGGCCTCTGGCAGCACCAGCGCAAGCCCGATGACCGCGGCGCCGGACTTGGTGATGCCATCGACCAGATCGGCCAAGAGGCCCCGGTTCCAGGGCCATCGCCCATGTGCCTTGAGGCTGGCGTCGTTTATCGAGACAATCACGACAGGATTGCTCGTCGCCTGGCGCGGAGCGAGAAACTGGTAGAAGTCGTACGTCCGCTCACGCAGGCGCGACAGCGGCCCGTCGAAAGCCAAATGGCAAGCGAGCAGCAGGAGCACGACCAAAAAGCCGGATATCTTACTCCTGGCAGCTTGCCGCCAATCAGCCCAGCGCCAACCGACCAAGAGGCTCATGTCGTGCGGCCAGGCCTATTCACAGTAGTAGCAGCAACCCTCACCCTGACACTCGCCCTTATTCACGCCGCCGCCCACGGGTGGCGTTGGGGTGTCGGGGAACTCCATGACCACTCCTGGCAATGCGCCGTCGGTGGAGTCGCAGATTTTGAGCGAGCCGCCGAGTGCCGACGCACAAAGTGCGCTTACGTCCAATCCCGGACCCGGTGCGCCTGGCAGGCCGGTGCCGGCAATCCGGTCGATGCTGTCCAATATCGGGAAGGTGTCGATTCCGCCGTAGCCGGTCAGCAGCTTGCCATCTTCCGATGTGCAGGCGTAGCCCGGGTTTGTGATGACCAGCCGTTTGCCATTGATCGTGCAGGTCATGCGGCCGGCGCGCAGAATGCCCACGGTCTGGCCGGCTGCCACCAGCACTTCGATGATGCCGCCTCTGGCCCCGAGCACCATATGCGGCGTCGCAACCTGCATGACGCCGCCTTTCGAAACCTGGCCGCCATAAAAACGGGCCAGGCCGCTGTTCATCCCGATGTCGATCTTTCCCGATCCGGAGCCCGGATTGTAGACGAATTCATCGATCGTCAGGCTGGTGTTCGGACCAATCTTGGCGCTCGATTCGTCCCGGAACACCAGCATTCCAAGACCGGTGGGATTGCTGCGCAGCTGGTCGCCGAGTTCGACGCCGGCCCCAACGTTCATTGTCCCGCCGTTGTTGCGGACGATGTTGGTCTGGTAGGCCGTCATCGACCCGACCGTTTCAGCGGCGGATGGTGCCGAAAAAACAAGGCAGGCGACAAAAATGGCGATCTGACGGTACGGGGTCCTCATCGCGGCCTCTTTCAATTGAGCGTCAACGTATAGCTCATGAGCATTTCGAACGATTTTCGGTCGCGGTTGGCGATGTCGAAGTTGGTTTCGCGATAGGCGAGATCGACGCTGATCTTCTGCGCCTCCGTCAGCTGAAAATCGCTTTCCGAGGCAATGCGCCAGAAGTCGCTCTTGATATCTGTGCCGATGCCGACGGACAGATCGGGAGTGTTGCTGTGGCCGGCCGAAAAAGCGATCTGGTGCGACCATGCGAAAAGATCCGGTACGTTCATCAACAGGCCGCCATAGCGGACCTCGCCCGTGTAGCTGTGGCCGATTTCGCCAGATCCGGAGGCGAAGTCATTCGAGCCGACCAGCCGCAGTCCGAGCGCCTGGCCATTGCGGAAGCGGTAGCTGCCGCCCGCCTCGTAGAAAACCCTGCTATCGGCGAAAATGCCTTGCGAGGCGCTTAGATCGATGTAGCCGCCGCCTGCGAAAAGCGTCGTTTCGACCGTAGGGCGCACAAGAAAGCGCCCACTGACGCCGATGCCGGTCTCGTGGATATCGCTGTCGAAACGATCCGTAACTGTGAACGCCGAAAGCAGCAGGCGCAGCGAATCGATCCCACTGTTCGGCAGCCCCTTGTCCCAGGTGATTGCGGCGTTGCCGTGGATGAAGGTCTCCTCGCTACCCGGAACCGACAGGTCTTCCGTGAAAAAGCGCTGTGTCGCGGTCAATGAGCCTGAAAGGACGAGAGCGTCGGCGCTTGGCGTGCCGAGGTCCCACCGGACAAAGCCTTCCGCCCGCCCATAGGGCGAGACGAAGCTGTCGTCGTCCTGCGCCCCGCCGGGCTCAAAATCGGTAAATGCGCTGAACACGCCGCCGGTCAGGGCGAGTTCCCAGGTGACGCCACGCAACGCGCGCTCGATGCGGGCGAGCAGGCGAACGGCTTCCTGCTGCTCACTTGCGGTCAGACCGCCGACTTCGATGCCGTACTGCACCTGCCGCCGGGCCAATTCATAGGAGCCGACATGATAGTACAATCGGCTGGCCGCCAGTCGGGCGCGCGCATCGCGGGGATATTTGATCAGATACTGCTCGATTGAGGAGATCGCCTGATCGTATTGTCCCGCGTTGACGGCAACCGTGACGAATTGAGCGAGCGTTCCATTGTCGGCCGGACTGGCGATGCGGGCCGAAAACGCATCGTCATATGCCGTAAAAAGACCTTGTGCGCCGGCCGGCAATACGCCGGTACAAAGCAGCGCTGCGGCGAAGCCGAAGATCGTTCGAAACGAAGATTGCATGCCGAGAACCCACCCCAAACCCGACTAGTGCGAAGGATTTAGCACGACTCCAAGAAAAAGGCGACTGAACTGTCACCAGACCATGCGAGTCTCAGCAGCTGTTGCAGCGGCGCAACAAACTATCGGGTTTATTCGTATTTCGGCTGCGCTGGTTGTCAAAACATCTTCTCAGCGTTGCTGTACATAATTGAAGTATTCGGCACCAGTGGCAACTAACCCAAATCATCATCAGGGGCGGATCGAACAGCCGACAAGATTAATATTGTTTGCGCGATTCTGCGCGTATCTGGTCATCGAATGAGGCTTCAAGGTCACCCACGGCTCATCCAAAGGTCTTCCGTCGCGTTGCGCAAGGGGTCGGAGAGCTGCCGGAAGGTGCTTCTCACGACGCGTGCGCGATGCGGCACGGCTCTTGCTGTTTCGTTGAACGCGACGAGGTCAGTTATCGCCGACTCGCAGGGACGCGTCACCGGACGCGTCTTGCTACAGCACGAGCATGGTGGCCAGCCCCAGCATCAGGCCCATGCCTACAATATCGGTCACGGTGGTGAGGAAGATCGCCGAGGCGACCGCCGGATCGGCGCCGACCCGGCGCAGGCCCAGCGGGATCAGCACGCCGGAGATTCCGGACATGAGGCACGATCCGGACATGGCGAGCAGGATCACAAGTGCCAGCATCGGCGCCTGGGCCGCCGACTCCGGTTGCCGCGAGGCGTAGAACCACATCGCCGCAGCCGCCACAAGACCGACGAGCACGCCGTTGGCGATCCCGAGCGCGCCCTCCCGCATCACCAGGTGCAGCTTCGGTCGTTTGTCCACATCCCCCAGGGCAAGGCCACGCAGCGTCATAGCCAGTGCCTGGCAGCCGGTGTTTCCGCTCTGCCCGGCCAAGACCGGGAGGAACGCCGCCAGGGCGACGATCTTCTCGATCGTGCCTGTGAATGAACTGACCACGAAAGCGGCCATGAAGGCCGTCAGCAGGTTCAGCTGCAGCCACGGATGACGCTTCAAGAAGGCTGAAAACAGCGGCGTAAAAGAACGCTCCTCCTTCTGGACACCCACCATCTGGCCAGACTGAGCGGAAATCTCGATGATTTGCTGCTCGAACAAGCGCCAGCCGCGAACCTGCCCGAGCAGCCGGTTCTCCGCGTCCACCACCGGATAGACAGGGTACTGACGGCGTACTGCTGCCTTGCAGGCGTCGCTCAAAGACAGACCGACATTAAGGGCGAACGGCCTGGGCAGCATGATCTGATCCACCGTCGCGTCCGCTTCGCTCAGCATCAGATCGCGCAGGACCACCAGGCCAACCAGTTTATTGCCTTCGTCCGTGACGTAGAGATAAGTGAGCTCGGTCGGCACCTGGGCGCGTCTGACCGCCTCCACTGCGGCGGCAACCGTCGTCGCGACAGGAACGCTGGCGGGAATCGGGTCCATCAGCTCGACGAGCGAGTCGGGGACCGCGAAATCCTTGCCACTGCCATGAGACCTGATGGGCCGCATATGCGGTGGCAAATGCTCGGCCACCTTACGGGCGTGCCCGTCCGGCAACAGCTTTAGTGTGTCGCGGATGAACTCGGGAGATTCTCGGGCCAGCAATTCAGCCGCGTCATCAGGTGCTCGAGCACGTAATGTGCGCACCAACTTCTGAATGTCGTTCTCTTCTTTCATTTGCTACGGCCCCCAAATTGCTAGAGTCATGCCTCTGACAGTATGACACGGATTGGATCGCTCCGTCTGGCGCGCAGTGGACCAAGCGCCTCGATCCCGAAATCTTCACCTCTCGGGCCCGAGTGGACCGAACCCAGATAGATCTGCGCCATTGCGTGGGTGCATACAGGCGGGCTGTAACGTCAGAGTGTCGCCGAGAATTTGACATGTTGCGAACTTCACCGGTCTTCTGGGCTTTGCGAGCACGCCGACCAATGAACTTAAAACCGGAAATTCTGCAGAGGCAGGGTCTCCGGCGTTCGAATGATTGCCTCATCCGGCGCATCTTGCCAGTTTCACCAGGTATTGAGGCCACGGCCGGTTAAGATCTGCGACTGCTTGCACACAAGGATGTGGAGCACGAGCTCCTTCGAGGACGATTTCATGACGGTCTTGCACCAAGGCAAAAACTTCGGCAAGTTCGTTGCGTCTTGGAAGAGGGCAACAACAATGAAATTTTCGTGCGTAGGCATGATGCCGGTCGCGGCAATGGTGATTTGCGCAAACTCGTTCACTCCAACCGCCGCCCGCGCTAACTCGGTTGCCTTCGATTATGGATATCAGATGGCAGCTTATTTGTTTTGCTCTCAATCGATCTATAACGACAGACGTTTTGGCGACTTTCTTGTTGAGGATGGGAAGTATAACAAAGCGAAAGAGTACAATCGTGGCGTTGCCGCTCTGAAGGCCGCGCTCAAAGGCCCCCACCCTAGGAAAGTGTGCTTCGATGCCGCCCGCGCCAGCGGTTGGTGGACCGACCGCTGACGGCTTTCGAACTCGGTCTTTAGTTGGTTGCTTATCGGCTTCGGCTCCACCGCCAATCGGCAGGCCGTCGAAGCCGTGCAACCATGCCTCGGCACGCTCGCTGTCGCGGCGCTGGCACTCCGGCTCCACGATTGTCCAGGGACGGATCTCGAAAGCCGGCAACTCGGATGTGCGGCGTTTGCTCTGCGAGGCGGTATCGGGTCTGGTGATCCGCTTCAAGGGCAGGGACAAGGTCAAGAGCTGGGGTGAGGCGACCGCCAAACGCTCCTGCCACCGTAGAGCCAGTGTCGCGGTGGCCCCGCAAGCTGGCGGTGATCATCATCGCCTTTGAGAGCCTCTTCGCCATGGAACCGGGTCAGTGCCGGCAGACCCCGGCCGAGGTGGCGCAGACGGTGAAGGCCGTCGGCCCTGGTGGCTCGTCGATTTCAACCACGCCTATATTGAATCCACCCATCGGGAGCCTGAACTTCCGCGAGCAACTGCGGGCCATGGCGCCGTGGCAGGGCACCTGCATGTCCATGATTCCTTCGGGCGCCCGCAGAGCTCCACAGAACCTACCTCCCGCAGGAGGATGCAGCTCTGAGTATAGGCGACCTGCACGTGCCTCTCGGCTGGGGCGAGATCGAATGGGATGACATCTCCATTGAGCTGGCCTTCTTGCCGGGAACGCCCTCATTGTGGTAATCGGACCCCCTATCGCAACGAGCAGCCCGATTGCCTGGCCCGGGCAAAAAAATCTAGTCACCTTGAACGATCGCGCTGAGCGCGGAGCGGCGGAGTAAAAACGGAGAATCCGCAGCTGTTGTGGTGCCAATGTCGGCCAGAGCTGCCGAATTCGTTGGCAGCGAGCCGTTCCGCATTGGCAAGGTCGACCGTAACGAGTTTTGTCCGTCTGTTTCGATGAGATTGTAAGAAGAGTTCGCCTGCCGGTCTAGGATACGACGGCCAGCATTAGTTGGCTTGTCCCTGGTGGTCGAGCGCGGGCAGGGGCGGAAACGTGCCAGTCACCTACCCGTTGGTCAGCCGGGCCCTCGGCTGATTTCTGCTCCATGTGATCGCATGTGTGTTCGCCATCCCGGTACCTTGGCGGGCGTGCGCCAGCTCGCTTCTGACTATTCCCTTTCCTTCGCACTTATCTTGATTCCGCGCCGTTCCGCGTACTCGATCAATGCGAGTTCTATCACCGAGGTGATAGAACGCCGCTCCGCTTCTGCAAGCTGTTGCGCCAAGGCCAAGACCGGCGGATCAAGGCGGGTGGTGAACGGCTTTTTGGTCATTTTCGCTCTGCGGCTTGATATTCGGTTTCAAAAGGCGCATAGATATGCACGTGCACCGCACTTGCATCGCACGTGCGGCGGCTGGCCAGAGTGCGCCAAACTCCAGTCAGCCTGACCACAACCCAAGCTGATGGAGCTCGGATCATGGCTGATTCCGACAATACCACGACTCTGCCTTCCGTCACCCGCAGGCGAGTACTTGAGGGAACAGTCGTGGCCACCACCGCGTGGACACTCGAAGGCAACGCGCCCGCAAGCGGCGCCGGAAGCACGAATGTGCGTTCTGATCCTGCACTGGCGCTTTGGCGGGAATGGGAGAGAGTCCATAAACAGACCGAGCGGCTTTGCCGCAGGCAGCAGCGCTTGGAGACAAGGCTTGTCGAGAGCGTCGGCTTTCCTTGTGTGACCCTCCGCGTGCCCGAAGGTAAGGAACTGACGGTCCACTCGATCGAGCGGCTCAATGAAGTGCTCGGCAACGGGCCGGATACCGCCGCTCTCCGAGGGAAGGCCGAAACTGAGTTCGCAATGCATCAAGCACGCTGGGATGCGGCGGCCGAGAAGACAGGTTACACCGCTGCGCTCAGGGCCGAACGCGAGGCTTGCGACCGGGCGAAGGATCTTCTGGGAGCTTTCTCAACCACCCACGCCACGACTCTTGCCGGTGTGGCGGGCAAGCTCGATGCCGTGGTGCGAGAGGGCGAAGCCTGGGAGGAATGCTCCGAGTTTCCATGGCCGCAAATCCGCTCAGCGCTCTGTGATCTGGTGCGCATCGCCGAAGGCTTTGGTGCTGACCGGGTGCGACGCCGAAGGATCCGTCCTGACCAAGCTGAAACTCTCCGCCATTCCCGATGACCGTCCGGTCAGGATCACGGTCGAACTGCCCGGCCGTTCATCGCGATCTCGTCGCCTATGCTGAATTGCGCGGCCGCGAGACCGGACAGACAGTCGCCGATCCGGCAAAGCTGATAGCGCCGATGCTGACCCGGTTCATGACAACGGACAGAGCGTTCGTTCGCCAGACCCCGACGCACTCTGAAACCGGGTGACTGCTCGGTTCATGCCGGTCGGAAGAGTCTCAGCACGAATGCCGATCGCGCAGGAAAGAGATGAAGGTCGGCAGGGCAGGATTGGCGTTGTCGGGGCGCCAACGGGCTAAACTGGAGATCTGGATTGGTTTGCCTCCGATCCGCAGCTTACGACAGACCGCATCCTGAGGAATGCTGTCGGCATCTCGGTCGTGGATCAGAGCGACTCCAAGTCCGTTTCCGACAAGGCGCAAAAGGATTCCCGCACTGACGTGATGTTCGACGATTGGAGGAAACTGCACGCCGCGTCCAACAGCGTCGGCGAGCTGAAATGTTTCGCCCCTGCGCACCAGCAACGTTTCCTGGTGCAACTCGTGCCACTCGATCACGGAACGGCTGGCGAGAGAATGATTTGAAGCAAGAACGACAGCCAGAGTGTCTTTCCACAGCGTCAATTCGAATGCGCCGCCGGCAAACCGGGAAGAGGAGGTCACGACCACGTCGACCTGGGTGGCACCCAGAGCAGCCTCAGGCGAAGGATAAGGACCCTCTGTCAAGCTGACAGTCACATTGGGATGAGATTGCCCGAACTCGATAATCGCATCCAATGCTCGCCCGGCGAGGATCATCCCGTTGGAGCCGATGGAAAGCCTATGTTTTTCATCCTTAATGCCGGTCCTGGCCAGGGTGAGAGTATTGTCCAGTTCGAGCAGCACCGAGCGCAGACGATCCAGGAAACGCTCGCCGGCTGGGGTTGGGCCAACGCCGCGAGCATGGCGATGAAATATCGTCGTTCCCATCGCGTATTCGAGATCGCGTATGCGCCGGCTGAGCGCAGTGTGATCGATCCCGGCGCGCCGCGCTGCGCGCAGAAAGCTACCCTCCTCTGCGACCACAAGCGCATAATTGAGTGTCGTGAGTTGAATGGAGCTCCGCATCTCTACTCAAAGTCAAGTTGGCGACAAAACGCGTTTGAGCGCTTTTGACGCCGGCGGGCTATCCCCAAATCTCAGTATTGACACTGAGTGAAACCATTCCGGCTTCTTTAGGCAGGATCACGCGGACAAGGACGATATCATTGCATTTTTGGGGTGATCGTTATGGAGGGGACGTCGCACTCCAGGAGGAGAGCACAACTCAGACCGGTCATTTCGCTTGGAAAATCCGGTGCTTGAACAAAGATAAGGCGGCGGACCGTCTCGAATTGAAGGTCCGCCGTTCCGGGTCGTTCAGATCACAAGGAACGAACCTGCCGTAAGCGACAGACCTGGAGAGAGAGTGGCGAACTGTATTTGAGCTGCGCCGCCGATGCCGTCGCTGTCGAAAGAGAGCGCTCCGGTTGAACTGTTGTAGATGATATGGTCGGAGCTATCATGCGCAGCCGTGCCAGCAAAGAAAGCATCGGATGAAAGGCCGCCCAACTTAAGCCCGGCAAAAACGGCGTCGTCGAGCTGGATCTTGTCCTGGAGCTTGTTGAAGTCGGTGACCTTGTCGATATTGCCGGCTCCAAGAGCGCTGTTGAACACGAAGGCATCATTGCCTCCGTTACCGGTCAAGATGTCGGCACCGCCGCCACCATTGATGATGTTCGCGCCGGCGTTGCCCTGGATGGTCTGGGCAAAGGCGTTGCCTGTGAGATTGATCGCCGTGGTGCCAGACGGGTACCTGGCAGCGAGAAGCTCAATCTCGGAGCCGGCCGAAAGGGCATGACTCACCGAAGTGAATACCTTGTCCGCGCCGCCCCCCAGTGCCTCAACCACCTTGTCGCCGGCGTTGTCGACATAGTAGGCATCATTGCCGCCATAGCCGACCATGGTGTCAGCGCCGCCGAGGCCGTTGATGATGTTGGCGCCGGCATTGCCCTGGATGGTTTGGGCGAACTCGTTGCCGTTCAGGTTGATTGCCGTCGTGCCGGCCGGGTACCTTGCGGTGAGAAACTCGATCTCGGAGCCGGCCAACAGGGCGTGACTGACCGAAGTGAACACCCTGTCTGTACCACCGCCCACCGCCTCGAACACCCTGTCGCCGGCATTGTCGACATAGTAGGTGTCATTGCCGCCATAGCCGGTCATTGTGTCAGCGCCGCTGAGGCCATTGATGATGTTGGCGCCGGCATTGCCCTGGATGGTCTGGGCGAACTCGTTGCCGGTGAGGTTGATTGCAGTCGTGCCGGACGGGCTGTTGGTGGCAAGAATCTCAATCTCCGAGCCTGCTGAAAGCGTATGGCTCACCGAAGTGACCACCCTGTCGGCGCCGCCGCCCACTGTCTCGATGACCTTGTCACCGGCATTGTCAACATAGTAGGTGTCATTGCCACCATAGCCGGTCATCGTGTCAGCGCCGCCGCCACCGTTGATGATGTTGGCGCCGGCATTGCCCTGGATGGTCTGGGCAAATTCGTTGCCGGTGAGATTGATTGCCATCGTGCCGGCCGGGTACCTTGCGGTGAGAAGCTCGACCTCGGAGCCGGCCGAAAGGGCATGGCTGACCGAAGTGAACACCTTGTCTGCCCCACCTCCCTGTGCCTCAACCACCTTGTCGCCGGCATTATCGACATAGTACGCATCGTTGCCGCCGTAGCCGGCCATCGTGTCAGCGCCGCCGAGGCCGTTGATGATGTTGGCGCCGGCATTGCCCTGGATAGTCTGGGCGAATTCGTTGCCGTTGAAGTTCATTGCTGTGGTGCCGGACGGATTGCTGGTGGCGAGAAGCTCGATCTCCGACCCGGCCGCAAGCGCATGACTTACTGACGCGAGCACTTTGTCGGTACCGCCGCCTGCTGCCTCAATCTCCTTGTCGCGGACATCTTCGACATAATAGGTGTCATTGCCACCATAGCCGATCATCGTGTGGCCGCCGGCGCCGTGGAACACATCGTCGCCGCTGGTGCCATACAAGGTGTCGCTTGTGTCGACGGGAGGCGGTTCGGTCCCAGTCGTTGCGAGGTTGTGCTCCCGGAAAACGGCTTGTAATTCCGGAGAGCTCTCTAATGCGGTGTCGCCGTTCTGCGTTCCCCATTTGTAGGTGTAGTCGAAGGCAGGTGACGGAACCAGCTTGGCCCAATGATCGATCATGATTTGCATCTGTTCGGCGGTGGGCATGACCTGTCTGCCGCCGTCGGAAGTCTCCCAGTTACCGCCACCGAAGGCCTGATAGACCGGAACGATGTTGCTGATCGGGATGCCGGATTTCACCGCTGCAGCCACGGCTCGGTCGATCATGTCGTAGTCGACCGTGTCCGTTCCCGTGCGCACCGGATAGGGGTCTATTCCAAAATAGTCGATATGCGTGTTGGCCGGATTGTAGGTGTTGGTAAAATCCGGATTGGTCGGGGATCCCATGTTCATCATGGTGATGAAGGTCTTGGCGCCTGGAAAATGCTCATGGATCCAGTCGGATTCCGCCTTCAGGTTCTCGGCGGTTGCATAGGTGCCCCACCTGCCCGTGGGATCGGGCTCGTCAACCAGATAGAACCCAAACACATTCGGATTGCCGAGGAAGGGGGTCATTTTCTCGATGAAGGATGCGGTTACGCCCTCATGCTCGTTGAGGTACACCAGGCCTTTCATGCCGTCAGGCAATGCGTCGACCAGCGAAACATACTGAACGTCAGCCAGATTGAAGCCGGCGGTTGCGATTTCGGTGGCAGAACCACCCGATGCATAGTGCAGAGTTGCCATCCATAATCCCTCATTTTGATTCGATAGCGCCCCGCGGATGTCTGCCTACTAGAGGGTGTATATTAGCGCCAAATCACATACCTGCAGGCTCTGATAGAATGGTTGATCGCCAATAGGAATGCTGCACGGAAGGAGTAACTTCCATGGACATAATAAATAAGTAACAAGAATATGATCCCATCAAAGGGCCGTGTTTATCCAGCCCATCTGGTCAGATTGAAAGACAGATAGTTTAATATCTAGAGCGTATCTTGCAGATCGCTGAAATAAACTTGTAAACTATGTTTCTATCTAACTGTTCACCCGCGCATTGAGAGATCAGACAGACGTTCACCTAAGAGCCAGACCCCTCCACAGTCTCACTCCCGCAACCAATTAGTTGTGGATAATTCGTAGGCGTCCCCGCGTTCGTCGCGTGAAATCGGTCGGCAGATCAGGTTGCCGGCATCGGTACGGTCGAATCGGCTTATCCGCTGGTCGCAAGGAGGCAGGTTGCGCCAGGAGTTGTGGCTGAGGGGTCGACTATCATGCCTGGTAGCACAAGCGGGACAAGCTGAGGCGCGAACCCGGACCGGGCGCTTAGGAATCCGACGCGCCCAGCGTAGAGCAGCCGTACAACGCACGACTGTGGGAAGCGCTTTCTTCGGTTGCCTTATCAGTTGCAAGTCCGGCTTGGCCGAACCCCTAGTGTTCGAGGCGCAATTCATCCGCGTACCCGTTCCTATGCACCACCAGATGCCGTCGAGGTGGTTCGCGATACCCGTAAGGCCGTGATCCCCATGCAGTTTGCCTCATTCAAACAGACGAGGACAGTATGCAAGCCTCCTCCTACCGTATCCTTTCACGCGCACAGAAGTAACGAAGCAAAACCATGAAAGCAGATGCGAAAGGCAGTTACTTCACGCGACCGGAACACGGCGCACGGACGGGAGCTTCGGGATGAATCCGCATCTCGTTTGTGTCGGAGGCGAAGATCACGCCCTGAGAATTCCGTTCCTAATGTCCCTGCGCGAAAGCGGCTTCCGGGTCACGGCAGTTTCAACCGGCGATGAGGCTGCGTTTTTGCGGCATGGCATTCCGCATCGTCGCTACGGTTTCGACCGATTTGCCAGCGGCACTGGCGAGTGGACCGCTGTAAGAGCGATTCGGAAATTGCTTGCGGAACTCCGGCCTGACATCGTCCAAAGCTTCGATACCAAGCCTAACCTGCTGACACCCATTTCGGTGCGCGGAACGGTCCCGGTCGTGCGCACGATCAACGGCCTGGGCTGGACATTCTCATCGTTGGAACCGCGGGCTCTGGCCTTACGTCCAATTTTTTGCGGACTACAATGGCTTGCCTCCTTCTGGACGGCAGCGACGGTATTTCAGAATCGGGACGATGAGGCTTTCTTCAAGCGCTTTCGATTGATTGAACCTGGCAGCGGAAGAGTGATCCGCAGTTCTGGCATCGATGTCGATGCGTTCGCTATGGCGAGGCATCTTGCTCCGCCGGCGGCGAAAATGCGCCAGGAACTCGGGCTCCAGTCAGCAGAGATCGTAATTTTTGTGGGCCGGCTAACCCGCCAGAAGGGCATCCCGACGCTGCTCCAAGCAGTCCCCCGCGTCCTTTCTAAAAGGCCTAATGCGCGTTTCGTGCTTGTCGGCCCTTGGGAGTCCGAAGGTCCATTTGCAGTCGACAAGTCGGAAATCGATAGACACGCTCCTCATATTATCGCGCTAGGCCCACGACGCGATGTTCCAGCCCTTCTTGGCATGGCCGACGTGTTCGCCTTCCCCACACAATATCGAGAAGGAATCCCGCGCGTCCTGCTCGAGGCAGGGCTGGCGGGATTGCCCATAGTCGCCTCAAAGATGCCCGGCTGCAATGAGGTGGTCGAGGATGGATGGAACGGCTACCTAGTCCAACCTTACGACGCCGATGGCCTTGCATCTCGAATAGTCGACATCCTGTCCGACCGCAGTCACGGAAAAATCATGGGCGGTCGTTCTGTCGAACTCGTCCGTGAGCAGTTCGCGCTGCCGCGGGTGGTCGCTCAGTATTGCGATCTGTACGAAAATATCCTTGGCGCCAAATCCCACGGTGGCCTCGCCCGACCGGCGTATCCGATCTTAATTAGAGACGATGCTGTCAGCGGTAGATTGGATGTGCGCCGATGATCCGGGACGCGATCCTGGCCTGCGGGCTCGCAACGACCTATGCGGAGCAACTCGACATTCCTGGGTCGCCCTTGGGGATTGGCGAACTGTTCCTCGTGCTTTGGATCATGCTGTCGATCGCGCGCGTCCTTGCCGGCGGTCGCCTGGAGACCAGGCCGGCGCTGACACTCCTTGCAAGCTACTGGACGATTATGGCGCTGGCTCTGGGGGTCGGCACCGTTGTCGGCTATCTGACCACAGTTCTATATCTGACGGGCCTGATGCACGATACGATGGCCTACCTGCTGTTGGTCAGCGTCACCTGCCTTGCCGCTGCAGAACCCGAGGCCGACCGCCATCTCCGTCGTACTGGCTGGTGGGTCGTGGGTATCGCGAATATGGCCCTTGCCATTCAGCTGGGACAAGGCTGGGGTTGGATCCCCCGAGCTGGCGTCGATCCCTGGTACTGGGACCGCTTTCGCGGCTGGTCGCACAATCCAAACCAGCTCGCGCTCTACTGCGCAATCTTTGGCCCGCTAGCCTTGCATCTTGCGACCACCACCAGCAATCGATGGGGCAGGTCTCTTGGGATCGCCAGCTTGTTCCTAACCTTCTATGTCGGGAGGCTGACAAAGAGCGATACCTATTTGTATACCAGCATCCTGACCTGCCTGACGTTCCTCGGGCTGCGGATCAGGACATGGCTCAAGACCAGTGGCAATAGGGGCAGCTTTTCACGGCAAGCCGTCCTCCTGTTGCTCGTCGGTATCCTTCCGTTGGCGATCGCGATAACCCCCTACGCCGTGACGGAGGCGAGCGTCCTCGAAAACTTCGCCAAGGGCCTGACCAAGGACAAGGGCGGCGAGGCCACTGCCGAAACCGCCGCACTCCGCGTGCATCTCTGGGACGAAGCAATAGAGAAGGGCGCGGAATCCGGGTCGTTGGGCCTTGGTCCAGGTCCGCATCTCGAGCGCCCATCAGTGTTCGAATCGCAATTTTTGGAACGACCCTTCGAGGCTCACAACACGATCCTCGATCTGTACACTCAAGGTGGACTTATTGCGGTTCTGGCGCTGGTCTGGATCGTCAGCGCCGCCATCGTGTCGGTATGGCGTGCGAAGCTCGACGCGCTGTTAGCGCTCGTGGTGTCAATCGCTATTTTCGGAATGCCGCACCTGATCATCCGTCACCCGATCGTGTGGTTTGCGCTGACCATCTGCCTTGTCGCCGGTGCTCCGAAAGCAGTTTCTGCAATCTCCAACAATCCGGGTTAATGGCATGTGTGGTATTGCCGGAATTCTTCTTGCCCCCGATTCAGCCGACACGAAGCCGCTCAAGGCAATAGAGCAAATGACGGCCGCGCTTCGTCACCGCGGACCGGATGGCGAGGCATTCTGGATACATAGCGAAGCCGGGCTTGCCTTCGGTCACAGGCGTTTGGCCATTGTTGATCTGTCGGAGGCGGGCTGCCAGCCAATGCATTCCGAAAGCGGCAGATACGTCATTACGTTTAACGGCGAAATATACAATTTCCGCGATCTGCGCTGCGAACTGGAAAGTACAGGTCGTCATTTCAGGGGCACCAGCGATACCGAGGTCATGCTTGCCGCTATTGAGAATTGGGGCCTCGAAAAAGCACTCACACGCTTCGCCGGCATGTTCGCGCTAGGACTATGGGATCTGAAGACGAGGACGCTCCATCTCGCCCGCGACCGAATGGGCAAAAAGCCGCTTTATGTCGCCTCAACACGTGATGCGCTTGTTTTTGCCTCTGAGTTGAAGGCGATCACCCGTTTTCCAGGTTTTTGTCAGGAGCTCGATATCAATGCGGCCGCGGCGATGCTTTCGAACGGATGGGTACCGGATGACAGCTGCATCTGGCGAGGCGTGTTCAAATTACCGCCGGGTTCGGTCCTGTCGGTGACGGCAGCTGACTTCGCCGCGTCGCGAAGTGCCGCCTCGCTAGCGCATCGTATTCGATACTGGTGGTCGCTAGCCGAAACCGCCGCCAAAGGGCGGGCGGAGCAGGTCGTCGGCAGTGACGAAGAACTTACCACTGAACTGGATGGCCTGCTTCGACTTGCCGTTCGGGAGCGCATGATCGCTGACGTTCCGCTCGGGGCCTTCCTGTCGGGCGGAATAGACAGCTCGACGGTTGTAGCCCTGATGCAGGCTCAATCGGACAAGCCGGTGCGCACGTTCACGATCGCTTTCGGAGAGGGCGGGTTCGATGAGGCTCCCCACGCGGCGGAAGTCGCGCGGCATCTGGGCACCGACCATACCGAACTCCACCTTTCGGCTGCCGTAGCGCGCGAAGTCATTCCAGAATTGCCGCAGATCTGGGACGAGCCTTTCGCTGACGAATCGCAGATACCAACTCTGCTGGTGGCGCGGCTCGCCCGCCGGCACGTTACGGTGGCTCTGTCGGGTGACGGTGGCGACGAATGCTTCGCCGGCTACGCCCGCCACTTCATGGCTGCCCGCCTGCGACGACAGCATACTCTGCCGTCGGCACTGCGTCGGGCGCTCGCGGCAGGCACTGGGTTACTGGCCCGTGCAGCCCGTCACGATCTCGTCGGGAAGCTGCCGCTTTCGGAGGGTGCACGGCATGCGCTGCGGGGCGACCGGCTGGATCGCCTCGCTCAGCTACTCGCTGCAGCCGATGAGGACGAGTTGTTTCGGCGACTGACGAGATCGTCGACCGAGAACCTCAGCCTGCACCAGCCCCCCTCATCAATCCACGTCGAGCACCGGCTTGATGGGCTGCTGTCCCGTCTTTTGTATGACGATATGGACGGCTACCTGCCCGGCGATATATTGGTGAAGCTGGACCGCGCCAGCATGGCCAACAGCCTCGAGGGGCGGTGCCCGCTACTCGATCATCGGGTTGTCGAATTCGCCTGGC
The DNA here is from genome assembly GCF_040318825.1 of Mesorhizobium sp. M1006. Taxonomy (NCBI): domain Bacteria; kingdom Pseudomonadati; phylum Pseudomonadota; class Alphaproteobacteria; order Hyphomicrobiales; family Phyllobacteriaceae; genus Mesorhizobium; species Mesorhizobium sp. M1006. The sequence continues at coordinate 87,289 of NZ_JAMYMZ010000006.1, read as the reverse complement.
GCCTGCCGACGAATACCAAGGTTCGTAATGGCAAAGGTAAGTGGATCCTTCGTCAGCTGTTGCGCCGGTACGTTCCGCAGCGACTGATCGAGCGGCCAAAGCAAGGTTTCGATGTTCCTATAGCAGTCTGGCTGAGGGGCCCGCTGCTCAGTTGGGCAAACGATCTTGTCGCCGATATGCGCATCTCCGGAGACGGAATTTTCGACCTTGCGAAGGTGGATGCGTGCTGGCGCGGTCACGTCGATGGCAGGCACGACCATTCTCGCGAATTGTGGCCGGCTTTGATGTTCCAGGCCTGGCACAACGAGGCAAGGCGGCCATCGCCGCCAGCAACGGGTTCTCGCGTGCCCGAACTTACAGGAGATTAAGATGGAAGGGTCCATAGTTAGCCGCATCCACCTTCCGCACGTTACCGAAATGCACTTGCCTGCGCGCGAAATCACTCCGCGCATGAAACGGCCGTTACGTGAGCAGATGGACACGCAAACCCCGCTCCATCAGCTCCTCGTTACCCTCTCAAGAAAAAAGTGGTTCCTCCTGGCCATGGTCGTCGCAGGCGGTGTCTTGGCCGCGCTTGGAGGGCTTGCACGGCCTGCCCTATACGAGGCCACCACGCAGGTAATCGTCGACGCACCTAGTAGAGCAGCCCCTGCCGGCGGCTTGATCTCTGCTCAGGATCAGCTGGATTCCAGCATTGACGACCATATCACCATGCTCTCATCGCAAAGCCACCTGCGAAGCGTAGTGGCAGCGCTGCGCAAAACGGATGCTGCCAATGGTGCTAAACAGGCTGGTGCTCGAACCGGAAACCATCCTCCGAAGCCTGTTGGCGTCGAGCCGCTGAATTTGCGCTCGGTTCCAGCCGATTTGCTGGCCAAAATTTGGCCGCGAAGCACGCCGGCGGCGCCAGATGCGGCTGAACTCAAGGTGCTGCGTGAAGGTATGAGGATCGGCCAGGAGCTGCGATCGAGAGTTATCAGTGTCGGCTTCACCGATCACGATCCGGCGCGAGCCGCTCTGATCGCCAACACGTTCGTCGAAGTGTATATTGGCGATCTGGCAAGGAAAAGCCAAGCGTCGGACAGGCTGGAACTCGACTCGATAGTCTCCGGGCTGCCGACTATACAAAGCAGTCTGGCAGAAGCGACCGATCGTCTGGAGAGATATCGGTTGAGCCATGGCGCGGTCGATCAAGGTGCGGCGGACAATGCTGCCAAGGAGACAGCCGAACTCACTCAGCAAATTTCCTTGTCGAAAGCGGACCTCTCCGCAACGGAATCCCGACTCCAACACATTCAGGACTTGCGAAAGGGGGGCGCGCCCGTTGCCTCGGTAGCCGAAGCCATCGGATCACCCTTGCTGGCCGATCTCTTGGCAGGCCAGGCCAACGGCACGGCAGATGAGAATGTCACAAATGCGATCGATCGTGAGATCGAACAAGAAATCGCCCGCGTCGCTGCTGAGGCAAACATCTATCGCTCCCAGATTGCGGCGCTGCAAAAGCGTAAGGATGTCCTAGATGCGGTTGTGGCCGATACAGCCGGCCGGCTTTCCGGACTGCGTGCTCTCGAGCCGCAGGTCAGCATCCTGACGCAGCGCTACAACGACCTTTTGACCCGGCAACAGGACTTGATGCGGCGTATTGCAAGTCCATCCCCCGGAGTCAGGCTTCTCTCAGCGGCGTGGCCCCCTACCAATCCAACGACTCTTTCGCCAATTTTTCTTATTCCGCCTGGCATGGTCGTGTTTGGCCTGATTGGAGGGATTTTCATACTTGTCCGCCAACGCTTCGATCGCACTTTGCGCGGAGAGGCCGAAGCTGAAGCAGCGCTCAAGGTTCCGTGCCTCGGGCTAATACCCCAGGCTCCCACAACGCACGCGAAGCGACTGCAGCAGCTGGTTTCAGGCCAGCAGGGGTGCAGATACAGCCGCGCCGTGACGTCCCTGCTTGTCGCCGCGGCGCCCCAACAGGCAAGGGATTACTCGAACATAATCTTGATAACATCCTGCGGTGAGGATGATGGCAAGACCGAGCTCGCATGGAGCATGGCCTTGGCGGCCACCAGACTTGGAGGGCGAGTACTCTTCATTGATCTGGACCGCACGGACCACCGCCTTACGGGCGAGTTTGTGAAGGAATTCAGCGCACGTAAGCCGCACAATTTTTTCGGAGACTATGTGAGTGACCGTTGTGCACTGCACGATGCGATAGCAGGAATGTCGGCGATCGGGATCGACTTCATGGCGCTCGCACCGTCGGAGGATCTGCTGCCCTTGCTGTCCAGTGTCGACGGCTCCCCTTTCAAAGATGAACTGCACTCGATCTATCGGGTCGTCATCATAAATGGACCGCTGGGGCTTGAGGGACCAGAGGCCAGGCTCCTGACAGGCTGGGGTGACGTGGTTCTTTTCGCCGTTCGCTGGGCGAAAACGCGACGCAGCATCGCGCGAGGCGTTCTGGACCTGCTTGCGGGCGATGCACCAGCTTCGGTCCCCGTCGCAAGCGTTCTCACGAAGGTTAATCTCAGGAAGCACGCTGGTTACCGGTTCGGGGACAGCGCTGACCTCTTGCTGGAGAGGACATGACGAGCGCGGCTCTTGTTGTTGCGCACTTCCCGCTTGGTTGAAAATCACCGCGCTAGGCGCTGCGCCGATCGGCTGCTGGGCGCGGGCCATCCGGCAGTAGCTGGGGTTGTCGCGGAGAGATCCATCCGGAGCGTGGGTCCGAAGTGTCACAACGGAACCTACGGCCAGGAGCCGCCGGACGGGCATTCATGAATTCCGGACCCCATCTGAGGCAACGCGCCTGACGCCGTCCTTCGTCTGCTTGGCGTTCACCGCGCGCCTAGTGGTGTCGAAATCACCCTTCACGCGGACCCGCTCATCGCTGCTTGGCTTGGCGATGAATCCGTAGCGCAGGTGACGAGACTTTGTCGATCTTTGCCCAGAGTGCGCTCCCCCCCATCGTCGATGCATTCCTGACCGCGTATGCCCATGCCGGCAACCGCGATGGTGAAATCGCAAGGGCAGTCAAACCTTGCGCAATCCGTTGCGCTTTGCTTCGCGGCAGGGCGCGCACGAACTCACTCACGCTACCTGGTTTCTCTCCCTTTCGGAAAAAGCTGTGGACGATGTCTTGTTTCAGGAATTTGGCGAGATTGAACGGCTCCCGCTCGCACTTGCTCAATTGCAAGCCGTGCCGCTGACATATGGCATCGAAGGCTTCTTTCGTCCATCGGCCGATGTGGTTTGGTGGCATGTCTATGAGCGAGCCATGGGACTCCATGTAGTAAGTTCTGTTTTCATTTGGCACGGCGATAAAGGCAGATCCTTGCGCCTTCAAAAGATATTTCAATCGAGCAAAAACGTCGTCCACTTGGTCCATATGCTCGAAGACTTGAAACATGAAAATAAAGTCGAAGGACTCTTTCATAGAATCGAAGCTGTCCATCCGAAAATCGCCTGAATAGGTCTTAAAGCCTTTCGACGCCAGTACAGACCTCGCCGTTTCGTTGTAGTCGACCGCAGAGATGTCGGAAACATGGAAGAATTTATTCTTGATGCGATCGAGAAAATATCCGAACCCAGACCCCACTTCGAGGGCAGTTTTTCCGCCAGTCTTCAGGCCCGCGAGCTCTTCGATAGTCCTTGAATATTCCCATTTCATGGTCGGATAGGAAGGGTACGCCCAGGCTAAGTTATAAAATTCAACGCCGCCAGCGACGAAGGGATCTGCAAAACCGAATCCGCAATCTGCGCATTTGCGGATATCGCATGTGTTGCTGCCCCAGAGATCCGACAGGTGGCTTGTTAATTTTCGAGAGCGATCGGGGTCCTGACGCGGATTGATGAAATGTCGAGAGGCCTCATCTGCTGTCACTTCGAACAATTTCGCGGTTGATACACTGGCACACGCCGGACAAATGGTCATCTCGCTTACCCCTAAAGGCCAGACCGAAGGAAAGCCGCCTTCGACGGTATATGATGCGCCCCAGCCCGCCCGCCGTCGCGCTCGACGATGCCGCCATGCTCAGAAGCTAAATCGTCTCAGGCTACGCAATCGACCCAGTCTCGGGCGGATCGCGAACACGTAAGTAAGAATGTGCTGGCTCGCTATTTTCATAACTGACGGGCGAAGAATTTGCATCGCATCTCGGATCGTCGCCCGCCAGGGTTGCTGGTGGAATCTGCTGGGAAGACGAGCAACCCGCAGCGCCCGTAACAGAGTCTCAGGGCAGGGAAGATGTTTACGATCCTCGATGAGGTTCCAGTTAAGCTCTTTGACGGCAAGCGTTACCTGATCGACCTCATCGAAACTCTTGGTTGTAGTGATGCTCGGGTGGTTCGTCGCGTCGTAGAAGATCAAGCCATCGTTTATCGCGACCATGTCTCCGTGGCAGGCCAGATCGACAAAGAACAGCTGGTCGACTCCAGCTGGGATTGAATTATGGGCGCGCATCAGGCAACCCGCGTGAATGACGTCGCGGTTGATCAAAAGCGTCGATGGGATGATCCCAAGGCTCCGCGTCGTGCGGACCAGATAGAGGTCCGTCAGGCATTGCTGGCTTGAGTAGACGGAAATTCGTTGCCGCCCCTGCGGTGGCAATCGGAATTTCATCCGATCGTCCTCAATTATATTGGCTGCACAGGTCATGAATGCAGCTGAGGGATGCTTGGTGGAAACCTCGGCAAAGGTCTTGAGTGCGCCCGGGGCGAGCCAGTCATCGTCATGGAGCAGCTTGATCCATTTTCCGGCGCAAGCGAGCATGGCATTGTTGGTATTCTCTACCTGACCGCGGCCCCGGCAGTTTTCGACAATTCGGATGCGAGGCTCGGTCCGCGCATACTCGGCCACGATTGCCCAAGTCGGTCCGTCCCGGCCCTCGTCGTCGCTGACGACCAACTCCCAACTGGAAAAATTCTGACTCAGAATGCTATCCATTGCCCGGCGGATCGTGTCCGGTCGGCGAAAGGTTGGGATTGCAACTGAAATGAAAGGGCGCAGTCGCGAAGCATCAGCGCGATGATGTTGGTCAACCACAGCGGTCGTTTGGAGCTGATCAAGCTGCGATTGTTTCATGGTGCTTTTCCCTCGAGATGATGACCTTGTTTTGGTATGGCAGCTCCCGCTGGTTTAATGGCATGGCTCAAAATATACAGAGAGGCCGCCGTTTTCAGTGCAAACCCGACGCCGCCGCCGGCCGCCATCAGATAAATGACCTTGAGTGGTTCCCAACCTGCCTCAGCACCGGCAAGAAGCGGACCAAACACCAGCGCCGTCCGCGCGCCGTCGACGAGAAGCCGTAGCTCCTGCCGGCGCAGGAGAGCTGGGACATCTTGAAGCGGCGTCGCCAACGCCTGCGCAGCCCCCATGAACGCCAGCGCGGTCATAATGTCTGCGGCGGGAACCCAGGGCGGGCCCAGCAGGGGGACGACAATATATGGCGCAGCCAGGCCAAGCGCCAATATTGGCAATGCAGTGAGGCAGGCTGAAAGCATCAAGAGGCCGCGTGCGGTGCCGAGCAGATGTCTGCGATCACTGTTTTTGTTCGCCTCGGAGACAAAAACATTGCTGAGCGGGGTGGCGATCAGCGTGACCGGCGCAGTCACCAGCCGCGCTGCCACTCCCAGGTAACCCGCAAAAGCGGCGCCAAACAGCGAACCAACAAGTATTGCGGGAAGATTGATAATGGCGAAACTCGCGAGAGCTGAGGGAATGTCAAATAACGGAAACTTGTATTCTCGCCTGGCGACGGCAAAGACGGTACGCCACGGCGCTCGGGCGACGCCGTGTAAGTCCTTCCAGCTCAGAATCCGAGAGCCGAGGAGTCCGATAAAAATGAATTGGCTCAGGATATGGGCATGTACCATCGACTCACCTCCGAAATGGGCGAGCCCAAAAATCAATTGCAGCAGGGCCATGGTCGCCGGCAAGATCAGCCGGCCGAGGGCGAAGTCTCGTAGCAGGCCTGCGCGCAGGCTCCAGCAGTTCATGGCTTCGACGAGACCTGCGCCCGCCATCCCAAGTGGAACGAGCCAGGCGAGGTGGCCGACCCGCGCTGGAGCGATGCTCGCCCACAGCAATCCTGCCGCAAAGGCGAGGACACTCGTCACCGACACAGCCAGGAGAATGAGCTTAACAGTCACATACGCCCGCGCATTGTCCTTGACACCATAGAGAGAGGCCTCGAAACGCAGTGCTGCGATCGCGCCGAGGATGTTTACGATCGAAAGATAAATCGTGAAGATCCCGAAATCTGCCGGGGAATAGAGCCGGGCCAAAACGGGAATAGCGGCGACGAGAGTCAACTGACCGGCAATCGCCATGGCCGAAACGCCTCCTGCCGCGCGCAGAATACTGCCGATCGGGCTTGGAGGAACACGGGTGATTATTTTCTCGACCGTAGGAACCGTCCTGGATCTCAGAAAGTAGCTTTGGGACATGAGCTCGCGATTCCGAGGAGGCAAAATGCGGTTGACCGGAGCTTACGATGGGGCCTGAACGTCACCATCATCCATCTGAATGACATCGTTCGGCGGAGCGGCGATGTAGCGAATTCTTTGTGCTCCGGGCGGGGCACAACTGCAGCTCTGAAATTGAGACCGCTCGTTGGACTTGCCCGCGATGAACTGATTTCTGCGGGGATCGCGCGGGCATCGATGCTCGGGAATGTCGTCGTCACGTTATGCGGTACCAACTGGATCTTTTGACCAGACCAGCAGCCGCGACAAGGATGGCCGACGCGTGGATTCGTCGCTCCGACAAGGCGCGGATTACACGGTGGGCTTACACATGCATTAACGTTTGTTGCTGTGTGCTGGCTGCGATGTTCGTTCCATGAAAGTCCCGGTACCATTCGACAAAGCGTTGCACTCCGTCCTCGAGCGTTGTCGCCGGGGCGAAGCCGACAGCGTTACGAAGATCACTCACGTCGGCGCGAGTCTCCAGAACGTCGCCCGGTGGTAGAGGCACTTCCACGCGAATCGCCCGGCAGCCAAGGGCGGTCTCGATGAGCGAAATCAGCCGGTTAATCTCCTCCGGCCGGTCGTTGCCAATATTATAGACGCGGTACGGTGCAGAACTTGTGGCGGGATCTGCGGTAAGAAAATCCCAACCCGGGTCGGGTCGCGGCGGTGCAGCGAGTGCTCGAACCACCCCCTCAGCGACGTCGTCGATATAGGTGAAGTCTCGCCACACGCGGCCGGCATTGGCTACTTCGATTGGTTTCCCCTCGATAATCAAACGCGTGAACATGTAGACTGCCATGTCGGGCCTGCCCCAGGGGCCATAAACGGTGAAGAAGCGCAGTCCGGTCACGGGCAAGCAGAATAAATGACTGTATGAATGCGCCATGAATTCGTTTGAACGCTTGGTTGCGGCGTACAGACTGACAGGATGGTCTGCGCCGTGATGCTCAGAAAACGGTGTGGTTCGATTTGAGCCGTAGACGGAGCTCGACGAAGCGTAGACGAGATGACTAACGCCGAAGTGCCGGCAGCCCTCAAGGACGTTGAGAAACGCCACTATGTTCGATTGCACATAGCAATGCGGGTCAGCAAGTGAATGACGCACGCCGGCCTGAGCCGCGAGATGGACAAAGTGTGAGGGGCGAAATTCTGAAAACAGCAACTGAACGCGGGCGGCATCCGCCAGATCAATTCGCATCGAAGTGAAGCCCGGCTCGGCACAGAGACGTGCAAACCGCGCTTCCTTGAGTCGTGGATCGTAGTAGGGGGTGAAATTGTCGACGCCGATGACTTCGGCACCCAGACGCAAAAGCCGCAAGGCGACGTGAAAACCAATGAAGCCTGCAGCACCGGTGACGACGATCGGTCCTATCGGGACGAGTTCCTTCACGGCGCGGTCTGACCGGGATCGGGCGGTTTCCATATTTTCCGCAGAAAGAACGGAACCACCGTTTAAATCATGATCCAATTTTTTGCCCCTTCGACGTCACTCGACAGTGTCGAATTGCCTATTCCGAGATCCCGGCCAATTGTGCCGGGATGTTATGTGCCGGGGCGTCGGCGTCGGCACAGGTGAGCAGGCGCCGGCCACGCGCTGCGCAACGTGACCTGCCAAGCTAGGTTGGAACGGCCTCCAGCACCGGTCGACCAAGCCCCGTCGCATGTGGATGCCGCCAACTAGACCCCAACAACTGCGCGGCCCTTACGGCAGGACCGAAATACGCCCAAGAAGGGCCACCAGTTCCGCCTGGCGTTTTGTTTCGGTCTTGGCGAACAGCGAGGCAAGCTGGGAACGGATCGTGGTGCGGCTGAGACGCCAGCTGCGAGCGATCTCCAAAGGTGCGTCGCCCTGGGCCAAGCGCAAGGCGAGGTGCGTTTCTGCGCTCGTCAAGCCAAACATTCTTTGCAGCGTCCGAGGATTTGGCCCCGACCTGTTGTCGCGATCCAGCAGCGCCACAATGCTTGTTCCGTCGGGAGCGATAACGCCGTTCTCGTTCAGTATCACCGGTCGGTCGCCCCTGCTGCGGATCACCACCCAAGACAATGAGCCCGGCAGGAATTGGCCCGGAACATTCGCGATCAGCCGCCTTAGGGCGGCCGTAAGTCCGCTCGCCGTGTCGGCCGCTTCGCCCTGGCGCTCAAGCGTGGTTTGGGCGGCTGCGTTCCACTCGACTACTTTTCTTTCGCGATTCAACACGAGATAGCCACAGCCAATGCGATCAAGCACGCCGGTTATGGATTCCAGACTGCGGCCTTTTGGTTCGCCGAACCTTGCGCCCAATGGATCCGATGCGCGATCGGGAAGGTGACCAGAAGAGGGCCGCGTATTCCGCGCTTCAAAATCATACTTGGTCCTCGTAACAATATACCGATTGTTCGAAGAAGCATCGACCTGTCTATCGATCAGATTCATTTTCTACCCCTAACCCAAAGTTTCACACGCCCGAAATAAGTATTCGGGATTCATGTAGTCTTCTATGTGTAGCTGGATTATAGTCTTCTATGCGCTGACGGATAATACGTTCATCATCACCTTGAAAACTTAATATGATCCGACAGTTCTAAGGCAGCTCTTAGGCCCCGCTGCGTCCGATAAAATGCGCGCTATGATAGCGGTATGGCAATCCGGCAGTGGTACTAAGCTGTACGTTTTTTGCTCTAGTCTCGACGGGCTAGTCAGAAGGTTGTAGTCTGTGTCCATGAGCTCGCAGTCGCGCAGGTCGAATTCGAACCCGTCGGGCAGATTGCTAACTCATATTGCGTCTGCATCGGTGTTAGCTGCCACACTGATATTTGAAATAAAATCGTCAGCCTATATTGGGCAAGGCGCAAGTTTTCTGGAATTTATTCCGGCTATTATTATTATCGCTTATCTCGAAGACCGCGTACCTGCGCTCGCTGCGACCATTCTGATGGTTGCTGTCGGGCTGTGGGCACGAGGACACGATCAGATTTCAAGTGGAGACTGGGCACGCGCAATCCTGCTTCTGGTTTCGGGTGGCGTGATTGCCATGACCTTCCATCGTCTGCGGCAGGACTTGCGTGAGTTGCTGGAAGTCGCGGAGGCCAGGCTCGCTGCCGTCGAGGCGACCGAAAGCCGCTATCGTTGGGCCTTCGAACGTGCTGCCATGGGATTCGCGAACACCAACAAGAAAGGTGAGTTGCTGCAGTCCAACAGACGCCTTTGTGAGATGACCGGGTACAGGGAGGAGGAGCTTGCCCAATTACAGCTTGATACGCTCGCCCATCCGAACGACCGGGATACCTTGGCGCAATTGCTGGCGAGGCTGGGCAATGACATTTCTTCGTTCGTTTCGGAGGTGCGTCTGTCACGAAAGGACGGTACGGCATTCTGGGCCAGGCTAACGCTTTCTTCGTCCGTGCCCGAGGGTGGCCTCTCGGAGAGCATCTTCGTGGTGGTCGACGATATTTCGGAACGACGCGCTGTTCACGAAGCGCTTCGGGCCCAGAAGGAATGGCTGGACCTCGCTCTGTCTGCTGGACGCTTGGCCACGTGGCGCATAGACCTTAAAGACGGGGTAGTCACGGGCTCGGACACGTTCTGGGACATTCTCGGCCTGGCCCAGGCCAATAGCCGCAGTTTGGAGGAGCTGTCAGCTGTCGTTCATCCGGCGGACTGGCCAAAGCTGGCGGCATCGAGAAAGGCCGCACCATCGGTCACGAATTACGATGTCGAGATACGCGTCCGCCGACCGGACGGACATATCCGCTGGGTTGCCCTGCGCGGAAGGGAGGAAAGACATGATGATGGTGGACAACGGCTTGGGGTGGCCGCCGACCTGAGCGAGAGACGACAAACCACGCTGCTGCGCGCCGCGGCAAAGAAGCGGGAGCGCATTATGCTCGAACAGCGTCACAGATTCGGCAACGTTTTCGCGGTGATCACGGCGCTCGTGAAAATGGTCGATGCTCCTGGAAACAATGTTGCCAAATACAAGGAAATGCTGATCGACCGGATACGCGCGCTTGAGGCAACCCATCTGCTTCTTTCACGCAACGGCAGCGTATCGGGGACGCTAAACGATCTCGTTGCGCAAGAATTGCAACCATATATGGGAACACGCGCCATATCGGTCGGCGGTCCTTCCGTGACGATGTCGGGAGGCGCCGCCGAGAGTTTTGCGATGATCGTTCACGAGCTTGCCACCAATTCCATGAAGTATGGAGCGCTTGGCGATCCAAAAGGCCGGATCGACGTAAGCTGGACGTTCGCACCTGAAGACACAGGCAGCGAGATCGGGTTCGAGTGGGTGGAATCGGGGCGGCGGCGGACCTCGAGCGTAGTCCGTCATGGCTTCGGTTCCATGATAATCGGAGTGGATGGAGCGCCGCTTGTCGGTCACTCTCCCAGGCTGGAAATATCGGACCAAGGGTTACGGTATTCGCTGCGGCTGTCACGCAAGGAAATCGGATTGTAGTGCAGTGCTCCAATCGCAAAGCAGATATCTAAAGGCGGGTCGCGCTGAGCGGCCTTTGAGATGCGCAGGGTTCCTTCCAAGAATGTCGTCGGCCCAAAGCTGCGCCGCGGCTTTGGGATATGCAGTAAAATGCATGAGGAGTCTTGCGACGCCGTTTGCACGTCCAAAAGGACGCGCGGCGCTCTAGCTGGCATGTCTCGAAAGCCAAGTCTTCAGCATAACGGCAGCCTCGGTCCGATTGCGTACCCCCAATTCACGCAGAACCGCAGCAGCGTGGATTTTCGTGGTCGCCTCCGCGATTTCCAGATCGCGCGCAATTTCCTTGTTTGAATAGCCTTCCGCCATCAGCTTGAGGACTTCCTTTTGCCTCGAAGTCAGCCTGCCAAGGTTGACGCCAGCGGTACGCCTCTGTGGGCCTTTGTCGTCGGAATGGGTATGCGCGTGGGTTGTTTGCGTCGCTCCCGGGCGTGACAGAAGCGCAGGAACATAGATGCGGCCGGAGAGGATTTCATTGACGGCCAAAACAACCTCTTCGTCGGTCTGCGATTTTACGATGTAGCCGTGAAGCCCGATCGACAGAGCTGTGAGTATTTCCGAGCGTGAATCGTTTCCGGAAACGATCGCAAATCGCGTGTCCGGATAGGCAGACAGGATCCCGCCGAGCACTTCTTGATTGAACAGGCCCGGCATATTCAGATCCAGGATCGCAAGATCCACGAACGACTGCTCTGCCAGCAAACTGAGCACCGCGTCGAAACAGGACGCTTCAAAGATCTCCACACCTGGAATGCCTGCGGTCAGTGCCAATCGCAAGCCGCGACGATACAAGCCGTGATCGTCGGCGATGACGATTCGATACATTGAACTACCCCAACGCCTATCTGAATGGATTGAACGGTAATGGCCTGAAAATCGTGGCCATCCACTCGTCGATTCATCCAGCCGACGCTGCGGCACCCCCAACACCGCAAACGCCAGATTTCTAATATAATCTTAAATGACGGGAAACGCTCCTCTTTTTTTGCCCCTTGTGAGCGAAACCCGCCGAACGTCGTCGAACATACGTTCTGACCTTTTGGACAGCTGACAGACCGGCCGGTCGTTCAGCAGTGCTATAGGCCTAAAGATATAGAACAGCAAAACGGCTGAATTGTTACCATTCGAATGCACGACGACATCCACCCTGACGGCCACATACCATCCAGATGCAATGTCCGGATCAGGGGACAGTGGAGTAATCTCACCGGTCTTCTACGGGAAATCTCACCGGTTCTTCTGAGGGGACAAGAACGCGTTTCCCGGGTGCTGACCAGGGCAGGATAGCCGGCCCGTGACGATGGCGTTCAGGCCGAATGAACAAGGGAGGACCAGGATGAAAGCGGTTATTCAATGTGGAGGAATGGGAACACGCCTCCGCCCCTTCACTTCGGTCTTGCCGAAGCCGCTCATGCCGATCGGCGCACGGCCGGTTCTCGAGATGCTTCTGAAATGGTTGCGACGCAACGGCATTCAGGAAGTTTATATTACAACCGGGTATCTCGGCCACTTGATCCGCACCGTGTGTGGAGATGGCTCGCAGTGGAACCTGAAAATTCGATATACGCAGGAGATGGAGCCGCTTGGCACCATCGGGCCACTGTCTTTGATCAGGGATGAACTGACGGAGCCATTCATCGTTCTCAATGGCGATGTCCTCACGGATCTAAGCCTCAGTCGATTTGTAGCAGCGCACCGTAAGCACACCGATCCAGTGACAATCGCAACAGCCTGTCGCCTGATCAAGATGGATTTCGGCGTCATCGACGAAGTCGACAATACCGTGCAGGTCTTTCGCGAGAAGCCGACGCTTTCGCATCTGGTCAGCATGGGAATTTACTGCATGAACCCGGATGTTCTGCAGTTTATCCCATCCGGCATACCCTTTGGGTTCGACGACCTGATGCTGCAGATGATGCAGAACGGCACAACCGTGCACGTGTACAAGCATGAGGGTCTCTGGCTCGATATCGGGCGCGTCGACGATTTTCAGAACGCACAGACCATTTCCTGGGAAGACCAGTCGGCCTCGATCGAGGTCACTGCGACGGCTGCATGATGATGATGAAGTCACGAGCCCGGTTCCCACAGTTATCAGTCTAGGAGGTTGTGATGCTCTTGGTCAGTGCCCCGATCTTGGGTGTGCCGGAGAAGACTGCTTTGACCAGGGTCATCGACAGCGGCTGGCTGACCATGGGGGAGCAGGTACGAGCCTTCGAACAAGCTTTTGCCGACGTTCATGATGCGGAGGATTGCGTCGCGGTCAGTTCTTGCACCGCAGCGCTTCATCTCATTTTGCACGCACTTGGCATCGGACCGGGCGACGAGGTGCTGGTGCCATCCTTGACGTTCGTGGCGACCGCAAATGCGGTCCTCTATGTCGGTGCGACGCCGGTTTTCGTCGACATCGAGTCAGCCGACGTGCCGCTGATGTCGATCGTGGAAGCCGAAGCGAAATGCACGGCCCGCACCAAGGCAATCATTCTCGTTCATTTCGCCGGCTACCTCGCCGATCGGGAACAATGGCAGAGGTTCGCCCGTGCCCGGGGGCTACACATCGTCGAGGACGCCGCGCATGCGCCGGGCTTGAAGGAGGTGGGGACATTTGGTGCCGCGGCCGCCTTCAGCTTCTACGGCAACAAGAACATGACCACGGCGGAAGGCGGGGCTGTGATCGCCAGGGATGCCGGTCTGCTCGAGACAATCCGCCAGGCGCGTGGACATGGGATGACCACCGGGACACGTCAAAGGCTGAACAGCCGCACCCCTCAGTATGATGTCACCATGCTCGGATTCAACTATCGCATGGACGAATTGCGGGCTGCGATCGGACTGGTCCAGCTGCAAAATCTGCAGGAGTGGAATGAGATCAGGCGTATCCTGGTCATGCTGTATCGTCGTCTCATAGCGAAGCATTGCCCAGCCGTGACCATCCCGTTCCACGAGCCGCGGACGTCGGCCTACCACATCATGCCTATCCTTTTGCCACGTTACGCCGACAGGCAAGACGTCATCGACGCACTGCGCGGGCAAGGGATACAAACCACTATCCACTACCCGCCGGTGCACCAGATGACGCTCTATCGTGAGCTCATTCCCGGTACTCACTTACCGCGCACTGAAGATTTCGCCCAGCGCGAACTGACTGTACCGCTGCATCCGCAGATCACCGCACCTTTGGTCGAAACGGTGGTGGTCGCTCTTGCCGCAGCGGTCAATAACTGCGCTCAGACAGGAACAGCCGCATGAATGCCCTGGACCTAGCCATTCACAGGCCTAACGGCTCGAGCGCCGCCCATGGGTCTGCGAGACGAGCAATCGATCTCGTCATTGCTGCAGCCGCGGCGATCGTCTTCGCCCCGCTGATGCTGCTGATTGCCGTGGCGCTGCTGCTGGAAGGCGGTCGGCCCATCTTCTTCGCACAGACCCGCGTCGGGGCCGGTGCTCGCCCATTCCGCATGTACAAGTTTCGCAAGTTCAGCGTGCAATGTGACCCCGGTGGCTTGGCTCTGACCATGGCCGATGACAGCCGCATGACACCGATAGGACGGTTCCTCGCGGTCACCAAGTTCGACGAACTGCCACAGCTTTGGAACGTCTTCAGAGGCGAGATGGCAATCATCGGGCCACGCCCGGAGAGCCTTGCCTTCGCCGATTGTTTTCGCGGGGGCTTCGAAGACATTTTACAATACAAGCCAGGCTTGCTGGGTCCAGCCCAGGTTCTCTTCCGGCATGAAGCCCGTTTCTATCCGCGATCGATGGACCCGCTACTGTTCTATCGCCAGGTTCTGTTTCCTGCCAAAGCCAGGCTCGACCTTTCCTATTATCCGCAGCGCACGATCGGGTCCGATGTTGTGTGGATGGTGCGCGGCTTGCTGGCGGTGCTTGGGGTGGTTTCGCCGTCGCCGATCGGAACTTGAGAGCAGGTGGAACACCCGCACTCTCGTGGATTTGCAAAGTCAGTGCCTCACGTCATAGGGGGAACGCTTGGGTCATGGCATACAAGGGCAGGAAAGTTCTGGTTACCGGTGCCGACGGATTCATCGGGTCGCATCTCACCGAAGCACTCGTCCGTAGCGGCGCGGACGTCACTGCGCTGGCTCTCTACAATTCCTTCGACAGCCACGGCTGGCTGGACGATTTGCCGGACACCATTCGAAGCCAGTTGAACCTCATCCGCGGCGATGTTCGTGACAGCGCCTTCCTTAACCGGATCGTGCGTGGCCAGGCGGTCGTGTTTCATCTCGCCGCACTGATAGCTATCCCATATTCGTACGCCGCGGCCCAGTCCTATGTAGAAACGAACATCCTGGGCACGGTCAACGTCCTCGAAGCGGCGCGCCAATGGGATACGGAGCGTGTGGTGCACACCTCGACAAGCGAGGTTTATGGCACCGCGCTGACAATGCCTATCAGCGAATCGCACCCGTTGCAGGGACAGTCACCATATTCGGCATCCAAGATCGGCGCGGACATGATGGCGGAGTCCTACGCCAGATCGTTCGACATCCCTGTGGTTATCATGCGGCCCTTCAATACGTACGGCCCGCGCCAGAGTGAGCGGGCCATAGTACCGACCATTATACGCCAGGCTCTCGACAAGAAATGCCCGGCGATCATGGTGGGAGACACAAGCCCGATCCGCGATCTTACTTTCGTGGAAGACACCGCGGCGGCGTTTTTGACCGCAGGTTCCGCCGAGCTCGAATTTGGCCATGCCTACAATGCCGGAAGCCAGCGCGCCGTGACGATCTCGGACATATTGGATCTGGTGATCGAGTTGAGTGGCTGCAAGAAACCAATCCACCGGGACGAGCGCCGCCTGCGGCCGCAGAATTCCGAGGTGCGTGCCTTGCTGGCCGATTCTTCGCTCCTCGAAAGCAAGACTGGATGGCGTGCCCAGACCAGCCTGCGCGAAGGCCTGGAGCGGACCATCGGATGGTGGCAAGGGCGCCTCAGCGAAGGCCGGGTGCGACACGAGATGGGCTACATGACATGAGCTTTCGCCCGGGAGGATTGGCTCTGTTGATTGCGGCTGCCTTGTCGTTGGATTTGACCGTGGCAGGCAGTCGGCAAAGCAGCGCGTCGAGACAATTTGTTGCGCCAGTGACGATGGACTTGCCCGATTATCTCCAACCCGCGACCGACCCAGCCTTCGGGACAATTTTCATGCGCATTACCAAGCCTGGGGCCCTTGGGAATGGAGTCGTATGCGAGAAAAAATTCTGCAGCCACCGTTATTCCAGCGCCCAGGCCTGGAATTCGGACCAGACTCTCCTCGTCATCACCAACGGCTGCAATGGCATGTGCTTTTTCGACGGGCAGACCTATGTCCCGCTCTTCCGTCGTGCTCGATCGGCTGAATGCGAATGGCATCCGCAAAATGCCGATCTGATGATCTGCGTTCAGGACCGGAAAATTTCGACCTGGGCGCCGCGGACCAATCGCGAAGACGTCCTGTTCGTTTCACCGAATTATCGTGATCTTCAGTTCGGGCCGTCCAAAGGCAATCCCAGCCGTGACGGCGATCGCATAGCAGTGCGCGCAATCCGTGGGGATGGCGCGATGGTTGTATTTGCCTATGATCTCAAGCAGCGCCGGAAATTTCCGGACATCGATCTTGCTCAGCTTGCCGGAACCGTCAGCGCCTGCTCGATCTCCCCGCTCGGTGCGAACATCCTGTGCTTTCAGAATGTGAACGAGGACACAGAGCAGCGGGCTATTTTCTCCGTCGACGGGACGTTGCGGCAGAGGTGGACTGACCATCATCGCCCCGGCCATGGCGATATGACGGTGGATAACGACGGCAGCGAAGTTTTCGTGGGCATCAGCAAGTCCGACCCTGACAAATATCACGTCATCAAAAGGAGGCTGGGCGACGGAAAGGTCACCTCACTTATGAAGTTTGGCGAAGCCGAGCATGCATCCCTGCGGGCATTGGACAGGCGCGGTTGGGTGTTCGTAAGCTATGGCGGCAAGCCGGAAGAGATATCTGCCAATCCCGACTGGGCGCCATATGCGCGAGAGGTGATCGCGCTTCGCCTCGACGGCAGCGGGGAGGTTCGACGCATCACGCAAACTCACAACGTCCCGTCCGATTACTGGAGCGAGACCCATGCCTCGCCATCCCCCGACGGCTCGCAGGTAATCTGGTCGAGCAACTGGGGCGTGCCTGGCGGGCCGGTCTACGAATTCGTCACCCGTCTCGATTGGCCGGAAGAGCCGCGGTCGAACCAGAAGGAGATTGCCGCCAATGGTCCTCGTTGATCGAATGCTTCTTGTCGTGTTCGGTATGCTGGCTGCCATGAATACGGCTGCTGCAGCGGAACCGCGGGTCGCCTATCGACTTTCTGCCGGCGACACCGTCGAGATTGGAATTGCCTCCATCCCGGAGCGAACGCAACGTGCGGTGGTCCAGATGGACGGCACGATCGCGCTTCCCGAAGTCGGGATGGTTTCGGTGGGGGGCTTAACTCCGGCTGAACTGCAAACGCGCATGCAGACGATCTTGCCGACCAAGATATTCCACCAGCGTCTGCCTGATGGGCGGGAGCAAATGATCGTCATCAAGCCGACAGACGTGACCGCCGTGGTTGCGGAGTACAGGCCGATCTATGTGACCGGCGACGTGCTCACTCCCGGACAGCAGGCCTACCGCCCGCTGATGACCGTGCGGCAGGCGATTGCCGTGTCAGGCGGTTTCAGCCTTTTGCGGTCCCGGGCAAACCAGGTTGGCCCGGATCCGGTGGATCTGCGGCGCGATTACGAGTCGCTTTGGGGGGAATATACGAGAGATTATTTTCATAGCGCCCGCATCCGCGCCGAACTTCAGGACAAACCGACTTTCGACATGCAGCCACCACAAGGATCTCCCTTGCCGGCAAGTTTTGCGTCGGCGATCGCGCAGGCTGAAGCGGAAGGGCTGAAGCTCTCGTTGGACAACTTCCGGCAAGAGCAGGGCTTTCTCGAAAAAAGTGGCAAGGATGCTGCTGCACAAACCGAGACCCTGCTCAAGCGCGAGCAGGCCGAAGCGGATGGAGTGAAGGCGGACGAAGACGAGCTGGCGCGCGTAAGGAAAGCGTTTGAGTCCGGAAATCTAACCAATACCCGGCTTGCCGATGTCCGGCGCGCTTTGGTTCTTTCTTCCAGCCGAGCACTCGAAACGTCGGTTGAGCTTATGAGAGCACGACGTCAGCAGGACGATTTTACCAGACAGCACGAACGCAATGTCAACCAAAGAAGGATGGGTCTGCTGACTGAGTTGAAGGATACCAACGTGCGTCTTGCCGACGTTAGCGCAAGACTTCGCGCCGCCAGCCAGAAGTTGCAGCCCACGGGAGCGGCCGCTCTGCCGTTGCCGGTTGCCGGCGAAACGATCCAGGCCGAGGTCACGATCATTCGCAAGGTCGGCGAAGAATGGCGAAAACAGCTTGCCCAAGAAGACACCGAGGTCATGCCGGGAGACACGATCGAGGTCAGATTCAGCAGCGCTCTCGAAAATGCGGCGACCCGATAGATCGGCTGCGCCCCGATCCAATCGGCCGCCGCACTGTCGGTTGAGTGTGGGCAACCGCTTTACTGCCTGAAAGCTCTGGAAAACTGGTCGGTGAGGGGCTTCATCAAGTAGGACCAGACACTGCGCTCGTCGGTTCTTATGTGGACTTCGGCGGGCATGCCCGGTTTGAGTATTTTCTCTCCTGTCAGGCACGTCGCTTCATTCTCGACGTCGATGCGCGCCGAAAAAAAGGAAAGCTGGCGTTGCTGATCCTTGATCAGATCCGCTGAGACGCGCTTGACCGAGCCTTCGCAAGCAGGTGTGGTGCCGGCGTCGAACGCTGGAAAGCGGATCGACACCTGCTGTCCGGGATGAATCTCGTCGATACGCGACGGAGGAATGGAAGCGTCGACGACAAGGTTGTCGGAATCGGGCACAATCATCATGAGCACCTCTCCCGCGCCAATCACGCCTCCTACGGTATGGACCGAGGATTCTTGTACTGTGCCCGATTGCGGGGCACGAATGTCTGTCCTGCTGAGTTCGTCTTCGGCCACCACCTTGCGCTCACTGAGCTCGGTCTGCTTGGCTTCCGTTTCGCGAAGTTCGTTGGTCACGTCGCTCCGCATTTGTTCGTCGAGCTGAAGCACCTGCAGGTCCGTTTCACTGATGTGAGCTTGGACCTCTGCTATCGCTGCGACAAGGCGTCCCGATTCGCCGCGAGCCCGGGTCTTGTCCAGGCTGACATTGCTCAACCTCTCCTTGGACACCAACTTCTTTGCGTAGAGAGATTCGACATCCGCAAGGTTCTTGGTCAGCAGATCCAGAGACTCGTCCGTTGCAGACTGCTGCGATTTGAGGCCATCGATCTGACGTTCCAGCTGCTTCGCGCGGCT
The DNA here is from genome assembly GCF_040318825.1 of Mesorhizobium sp. M1006. NCBI lineage: Bacteria > Pseudomonadati > Pseudomonadota > Alphaproteobacteria > Hyphomicrobiales > Phyllobacteriaceae > Mesorhizobium > Mesorhizobium sp. M1006. Next base: position 67,955 of record NZ_JAMYMZ010000006.1, on the reverse strand, counting down.
TTGTAATTGTGCCTTCTGGCCAGCCAGCGCCGCAGCACGGCTTTCAAACAAGGCACGCTCGCCACTGACAAGTGCCGCCACTTGCGGGTCGCCCATTTGAGCGCGAAGGTCGGGCGGGGTCTGCATTTCCGGCAGACCCTGGCGCTCGGCCTCCAGTCGGGCCAGACGAATGGTGGCGCGATTGAGGTCCTCGGTGACTATCTGCAGGTTTGCTCGGGTCAATGTGTTGTCCAGCCTGACCAACACATCGCCGGCCTTCACATGATCGCCGTCCTGAGCGAAGATTCCGCCGATGGTGCCGCCGGTTTGATGCTGGACTTTTTTAATGTTGCTTTCGACCACCACGGTTGCGGGCGCAATCACCGCGCCGGCAATCTTGGTCAATCCCAACCAGAGCCCGCCGCCAAAGATCAACAGCAAGCTGGTTGCCAGGCCCAAGAGCAGATTGGCCCGGATGCCATCCGGCTCTGGCTTCGTCTCCAACGAACGGCCTTCGCCACCGGCTGCGACGTATGACACGGCAACAGCAGAGCGATACCTCGCATATGCCCGGCTGCACCCTTGTGCGGCGGAACGACAATGTGCTGCTAGGCTCCGGACCAGAGTACCCCAGGGTAGATTGGCTCGAATCCCATCCGGCTGCGGCTTCTGCCCGGTCGGCGGGCCTTCGCCGCCAACCGCAGCATATGACGACATGGTCACGTTAGACACTAAGCAATACCTCACGCATGCCCGCTTGCACCGTGCTGCAGCGGAACGACAATGTTTGGCTTGTCCGGGCGCGGGAAGGGCCGGACCACATTTGCCAGAACGTCTTCGCGCGAGCCGAACGAATGGAGCATCCCGTTCGACAGGACGAGTACCTGATCGATGTTGACGAGAGCGGAGGGGCGATGCGCAACGACGATCACGATACCGCCGCGCCGACGCACTGCCAGGATTGCGCCGGCCAAAGCAGCATCACCGTCTGCATCCAGATTGGAATTTGGTTCGTCAAGAACGACGAGGAATGGATCGCCGTAAAGTGCCCTGGCAAGCCCGACGAGCTGCCTCTGCCCAGCCGAAAGGGCCGCGCCGCCTTCTCCGATGCGTGTTTGAAAACCCTGCGGAAGACGCATGATCATCTTGTCCACGCCCGCGGCCTTGGCAGCTGCCAGCACGCCTTTTGCGTCGCTTTTACCGCCGAACCTCGAAATGTTGTCGGCGATCGTCCCGTCGAACAGCTCAACGTCCTGCGGCAGGTAGCCAATATGAATGCCGAGCAGTTCTGAGTTCCACTGATCGAGCGAGGCGCCGTCCAATCTTACCGTGCCACGAAGCGGCTTCCATGCGCCGACCAAAGCGCGCACGAGCGTGGTCTTGCCGGAGCCGCTCGGGCCGACGACCGCCAACCCTGCGCCTCTCGCCAAGCGGAAGCTTACATTGAAGATGGTGGGCTTCTGCAGGCTTGGTGGCGCGACGGTCAATTCCTCGACCGCAAGCTCAGCCTTCGGGCCGGGCAGTTCCATTGGCTCTTGCTGGCTATCAAAAGCATCCAGGGCTGCCGCCAGCTCGGAATAGCTTTTGCGGGTTGCCAGAAACCCTCTCCAGTTTGCGATCGCCACATCGACCGGTGCCAGCGAGCGGCCCAGCAATATGGACGATGCAATGATCACGCCGGGCGAGGCCTCGCCTCCGATCACAAGGTAGGCACCAAGCCCCAGCACACATGATTGCAGGGCCATTCGGAGCGTCTTCGACAGTGAGCTTGCTGCGCCGACGACGTCGGAGAGCCGTTCCTGGTTCTTCAGATAAAGATGACTGACCTCGTTCCAGCGCCGGCTAAGCGGGGCGGAAAGGCCCATCGCCTGAACAACCTCTGCGTTGCGGCGGCCGGAGTCGGCCAGAAGCCGCTGCGCTACGAGTGTCTCAGATGCACGAGCCGCTGGTTTGCGGCCGATGATCTCGGCAACCACCGTCAAAAACACAACGGCACATGCGCCGAGCGTTGCCAGCACGCCAAGCGCGGGGTGCAGCAGATAGATGACCACCATATAAAATGGTATCCAGGGAGCGTCGAACAAGACTGTCGGCCCGAGCCCGGAAAGAAAGCCACGTAGCTGGTCCAGATCACGAAGCGGGTGTACCCGGTTCGCATCCGGCCCGGCGACGAGGGGCAGGGAAAGCGAGGCTGCGAACGCTTTTTGCTGCAGATTTCTATGCAGGCGGCTGCCGATGCGGACCAACAGGCGAAGCCTCACGAAATCGAGGAGCCCATAGGCCGCGTAAAGTCCCAGCATCCCGACTGTAAATCCGATAAGAGTCGGCACGCTCTGCGAAGGCAGCACGCGGTCATAGACCTGGAGCATGTAGACGGAGCCGGTCAAGGCGAGGATATTTATCAATGCCGAGAAAACGCCTACGCCGACGAGGCCGTGCACACAGCCGAACATTGCGGAGCGGAGATCGAGCGAGCGCCCTTTGGTCGACTTCATGATGTGCGCTCGTTGACGCGAAATTGCCGCGCAATCTCGTCGATTCTTTCGATGAGGGACAAACTTTAACCTTCCGGGAAGCAGCAGCCCCGCCCCGCTGCTGAACATTACGAATTGCTTACATACGTGCCTTCTTTGATTAAAATGTAGCAAAATCGTGACGCCAGGCTGAGAATTCGGCAACTGGCTCGCCAGGCTGGGGATAACCGGGTCAGGTAAGGAGATATTCCTAATCATGACACCCGGCAGAAGCTTATGATCATCTTTGTAGCATCAAGGCTTCAAAGCGTCTGGCGACGGATGGGTTTTGATTTTGTCGATCGAGAGTTAAACGGTTTTGAGATACACTTCATCGGTACGTCGGCCACCAACGCCGGCTAAATCGGGGAGGCGAGTGTCGTGAGCGAAGAGATCAATGTTGCCGATGCCTACGGCAGGGGGCGCAGCACCTTCATGGGATTGCAGTTGCTGGTCTCGCCCGGTGCGCTTGTTCCTCGGCCGGAAACGGAACTGCTCGGCAAGGCCGCTCTCGATGTCCTGAGCCAACTGAACCTGCCGGTGCCTCGCGTTGTCGACATGTGCTGTGGGGCGGGCAATCTGGCGTGCGCCATCGCGCACCACGCTCCCACCGCGCGCGTGTGGGCAAGCGATCTTACCGACGGATGCGTGGAGGTCGCGCGCCGCAACGTCACCCATCTTAAAATCGAGGACCGGGTAACGGTGCTTCAGGGCGACTTGTTCAGCGCCTTCTCAGGCTTGGAGCTCGACGGCACTATCGACGTGATCGTTTGCAACCCGCCCTACATTTCGGAAAAACGGCTCGAGGGCGACCGTTCGCATCTGGTCGAGCTCGAGCCGCGTGAAGCATTCGCAGCCGGCCCCTACGGCCTGAGCATCCACATGCGGGTGCTCAAGGAGGCGCCGCGCTATTTGCGGCGCGGAGGCATCCTCCTTTTCGAAGTGGGGCTTGGCCAGGACCGGCAGGTCATGAGTTTGCTCGAGCGTTCCAAGGCCTATGAGAGTATCCGGGCAGTCACCAACCAGGCCGGTGAGGTCAGGGTGGTTGTGGGACATACGAGGGCGCAGGCGTAAGCATCGCAGCCGCGGCAGGTAGACGCGCTGTCGCGGCTAGAAACGGCCGGGAAGCTGAAACAGAGTTGCGCGAGATTTCGGAAATCAGTTTCTCTTGCGTCAGTTTCTCTTGCGCATGACGTATTGCGCAATTCCCTCGATGGAATCGAGATTCTCCGGCAGCAGCTCGCTGTCTTCGACCGTGATGCCGAAGGTCTCCTCGATGAAGCCGATAACCTCGAGCACACCCGTCGAGTCCACGATGCCCTGGTCGAGGAGCGAGGTGTCGCTCTCCAGGCTCTCGGGATCGGCTATATAGAAATTCGAGGCCAGGAAAGCGCGAATTTGTTCGCTGCAGGTATCGGTTCTATCCTTGGTAGATAACATTTATTTCGCCTCCGGTACAAAAGATGAATGCTGATCAACTTCGCCCTGGTACCGACTCATGACAGGGCCGTTTTTTTGAGCTTACCCGTGTCGGTCATCGGCAGACTGGGTACGATGACGATGGACTTCGGAACCATGAAGTTTTCCAGCCGTCTCTGGCACTCTTTCTGCAACTGCTTTTCACCGATCATGCTTCCCTGCTCCATCACGACAAATGCCTTCACTGCTTGCCCGAGCAGTTCGTCCGGAACGCCGATGACCGCGGCTTCCCGTACGCCCGCAATGTTCATCAACACGTTTTCTACCTCCTTCGGCGCTATCTTCTCTCCGCGCGATTTTATGATCTCGTCGCCGCGACCGACGAAGTAGAGGTAGCCCTCGGCGTCCATCCGGCAGTAGTCGCCGGTGTATAGGACCTGCTCACCCGGCAGCGGGCCGGGCTTGAGCTTCCTGGCTGTCGCCTCCGGTTTGCCCCAATAGCCCTTCATCACCGTCGCTCCGCGGATGACGAGCTGACCAACGATGCCGGGGCCGACCCGCCTGTCATGCTCGTCGACAATCCACATTTCCGTATTGGGGATGGCGATCCCGACGCTCGACGGCTTTCGCTCCAGATCCTCCGGCGGCAGGTAGGTGCAGCGCTTGCATTCGGTAAGGCCGTACATCGAATAGATGCGGGCGCCAGAAAACAGCTCTTGCAGCAGGAGAATGTGCTTGAGCGGCAGGGCGGCCGCAGTGTTCGTGACGTAGCGAATACTCGAAAAATCCTGATCCCTGAGAGACCTGAGCTCCCCGAGTGCGGCGAAGATGGTCGGTACGCCGGGAAAACCCGTCACCCTTTCTTGCTTGATCAGCCCAAGGATCTGCGCCGGGAAGGCGAATGAGCGCTCAAGCACCAGCCGGGCGCCCGCGCCGAATGCCATGATCATCTGGTAAAGACCGTAGTCGAAGGCGAGCGGCAGGACATTGAGGATCACCTCGTCTTCGGCAAGCGCCAGGTATGAGGAAATCGAGGCGCACGCGGCGATCATGTTTCGATGCGTCAGCATCACGCCCTTGGGCTCGCCCGTCGAGCCGGACGTATAAATGATCGCAGCGAGATCGATGTCGATGCAGCGGCGCCAGGGCGGCGTGCTGCCGGCTGCCGCGACCGCAGCGTCCCAGCGCACAGCATGCGGCAATTCTTGCAGGTCGCTGTGTTCGATCGGCCCGGAGACGATCATGCGGCGCAACGATGGGCAATTCCGCGCCGGCTCGCTGAAAATCGAGTGCAGGTGTTTGTCGGTGATCAGTGCCGTCGGGCGGCAATCGTTGAGCAGATAATCAAGCTTGTCGCTTTTGGTGAGCGGATTGACGATGCACACCACGGCGTTGGCCTTTAGCACCGCCCAGAACGCAATGACGGCCTCGACAGTGTTGTCGGCGAAGACCACCACGCGATCGCCACGCGCAATTCCGGCATCGGTCAAATGGTGCGCTATGGCGTTCGAACGCATATCGAGATCGCCATAAGTGACGCGTTGATTGCCGCACACCAGGGCCACCTTCTCGCCGAGCCGGCTGGCAGAGTGGGTGAGATAGTCGTGCAGGAGCGGTACGGCGCCATGCATCATGCGAGCACCTCTTCGCGGTGTTCGCGGTCGATATCGATGCTGAGCTTGAGCGTGCGGGCCCCACTTGGACGGCTCGCGATAAATTGCCGATGGAGAAGCTGCGTCGACAGCACTCCGACCAGCGCCATATTGTCGGAGTTGGACAGGTCGCCGCCGCCGGCGCTGGCCTGGCACTTGCTCAAGAGCCGGGTAACCGACTTGGGATCGAAGACGTTCGCTTCGCGCAGCGCCGCCTCCGAAAGTGCTTCGCGAATGTAGGCCGGAGCGCCATCTGCGACAAAGCAAAGCGCGTTGGGAGCCCGGTAAGGCTGCTTCTTGCGGGTGACGATTTCCGACGGCACGATCGGTTGCGCTACGCGCTTCAGCACATGCTTTTCATCGAGCACGCGCAGCTTGTAGGCGGCCGGAAGCGAATTCGCGAGTCTCACGAGTTCATGATCGAGGAACGGGAAGCGCCCCTCGACGGAATGAGCCATCAGCATTCTGTCCCCTTGTGAGGAAAGCAGGTATCCCGACATCAGCGTCTGAATCTCGATATACTGGTCCTGCGCAAGAGAGCCCCATCGCGAAAACTCCGGCGGCAGGCGGGCAAGCAGCTCGGACACGGCGTTATGGCGCTCCGTTTGGGCGCGCATGTCTGCCGAAAACAGCCGCTTGATGGCGCTTGTGGTTCGCCAGCGCGTGCCATGCGCAAAACCAGGCGCGTCACAGGCGTGGATGTCGCGCCCGAAGAACTGGCGTGCCATCGCCTGCTGCTGTACCGGCGAGCGGCTGAGATAGGGATAGAGGCGCTCCAGCAGCCGCGAGCGTCGCGTCGAGGCGGGCTGGCGTCCCCAGAAGCGGCGGACCTTGCCTTCGCGGAACAAATCGTAGCCGGCGAACATTTCGTCGGCCCCTTCGCCGGTCAGCACGACCTTGATGCCATGCTGGCGCACCAGTCTCGAGAGCAGGAACAGCGGCGCCGGCGCGGTCCTGAGGATTGGCCGCTCGGTGTGGTAGATCACCTCAGGGAAGATGCCAGCGATATCGCTGCGCGAAACAACCACCTCATGATGGTCACTGCCGGCCACGCCGGCAACCAGGCGCTGGAAATGCGTCTCATCATACTCGGCGTCGGCAAAACGCAGCGAGAAAGTCTGGAAGCGCTCGCCCGCGAAGCGTCTCCCCAGCGTGGCGACCAGCGAGCTGTCGAGCCCGCCGGACAAATAGCAGCCGACCGGCACGTCGGCGCGTACTATCCTGAGCGCCGTCGCGGCGTCCAGGGCGCTGCGCACTTCCTCCACCGCGTCATCAAGCGAGCCGGTGAATTCATCATCGCCGGGTCCGTCAACCTCTGGATAGTCAGGCTTCCAAAAAGCCCGCTCCCGGACGACGCCGCTGTCATAAATGCGGATATGCCCCGGCGTGAGTTCGCTTACTCCTCCAAACACGCCTTGTGGCGGCGCGACAGTCCAGAGTGTGAAAGTCTGATCGATGCCGGCTGGATCGAAGGCGCGGGGTATATCCGCATCGGCCGCGAAAATGGCCTTCACCTCGCTGGCGAAGTAAAGCCGCCCGCCATGCTCGCAAAAGTGCAGCGGGCAAATGCCGAACCGATCCCGAGACAAGACGAGACGAGCTGCCACGGAGTCCCAGATGGCGACTGCCCACTGCCCATTCATTCGCTCGAAGGCGGCCTCGCCCCACGCATGATAGGCATGGACGATGACCTCGGTGTCGCTGCGTGTGCGGAAGCAATAACCGAGCGCAACCAGATCTTGTCGCAGCTCGACGTAATTGAAGATTTCGCCGTTGAAGACGATCCACATTGTGTCGCCCGCGCCGGCGAGTGGCTGCTGGCCGCTTGCGAGATCGATGACGGACAGGCGGGCATGCGCCAATCCCGCACGTCTGTCCCGGTAAAGGCCGCGTTCGTCCGGGCCGCGATGCGCCAGCGCCCCCGCCATGCGTATCAGCGCATCCCGGGAAGGGGGCGCCGCTGCGGCGCTCAGCGACACAATTCCGGCGATGCCGCACATCGCCTAGCCCTCGCCCATTGAAGAGGACACCAACGGCCGCGCGTGAAGATAACGTGCGGCGCGCCGCTTGCTGTCGATATCCTTGAAAACCTTCTGGACCTGCATCACCGTGAGGCTGGTTGCCTCAGCGACGTCTTCGTCGGCGATCCCATGGTTCAAGCCGTAGAGGCACAGATCCATCAGATAATAAGGAAGCGCGAAGTAGAACTCCTCCTGACTCTGCGCCATCGAGAAGGTGTCCGTGGTGGGCGGTCTGCGCCGGACCTCTTCGTCCACCCCAAGATATTCGGCCAATTGGTAGACCTGGGTCTTGTAGAGGTGGACGATTGGCATCAGGTCGGCAATTCCGTCGCCCTGCTTGACGAAGAAGCCCTGGTCGTACTCCAGGCGGTTCGGCGTGCCCGCTACCGCGTAGTTGAGGCGGTCGGCATGGTAGTATTCGGTCATCTTGCGCAGGCGCTGCTTGTAGTTGGTTGCAGCGACGATCTGCAGATAGGCTGCCGACGGCAGGCGCACTGTGTCGGTCCTGCCCTCGGGGTCCTGAACCGTGAGGCGCGTGATGTTGAGACCGTTGCTCTCGAGAACCGAGGCGAGCACCAGCTTGCATTTCCAGCCGTCCCCATATTCGGGAACGACGGTCTGGATTGCTTCGGTCTGCCGTCTATAGGCGCCGGTCGCTTCCAGGGCCGGCGTTATATCCTCCAGGATCGTTTCGATACCAAGGTGTGCGGCGACAATGCGGCCGAGCCTCAGTGAGTCGCCGGAGGAATGGCGCTCCGGCATGAATATCCCGAGGACCTTGCCTTTCCCAAAGGCGCGAACACACAACGCCGCAACGACGGAGCTGTCGATGCCGCCTGAGAGGCCGACAACCACGCCTCGACGTCGCAGCGTGCCAAGGACCTGCTGGCGCAAGATCTGGACGATGCGATCGACTTCCGCGCCAGCGTCGAGCACCAGGGCGTCTTTGCCGAATGATGAGATCAGGTCGATGGCTTGTACTCCAGTTTGCGAGACTCGATTGGCGAATAGGTTTTCGCCACCGCTTTCTCGATAAGGGGACGATTGGTGGTAAGGTGAGGCTCTACAACCAGATCGATGTGGCTGCCGACGATCGGAATCACGTCCAGATGGGCGAAGACGTTATCCCAGCCGATTGCCAGAGGCATTCCGGGTCGAGCACAGCGGAACAGGGTGCCTGTGATCGGCAGAGCCGGCTTTGGCTCGGCCACCCACTGGAAGAAGGCTTGCGCGCGCAAAACCTCTTGCAGTTCTAGTTTGGTTCTAAAGCTCGTCGCGTTGAACTGTCCTTGAGCGAAGCGGTCGAGAAACTGGACCAGTTGTGCCTCGCGCTTCATTGCCACGGCAACTTTCGCGAGGGCGCGGCAAGCCATCCGGTAAGCGGACACGCGGTTGGTTCGGATTCGATTGACTGTGCGCGTAAACGTCTCCCAGCGGGCGCTTCGCTCCCCGACGAGGCTGGTGTCGAGGATGCCGAGGAACTTTACGGTTCGCCCCGCTGCCAGCAGCCGCGCCGCAACTTCGAAGGCAACAGCGCCGCCGAGCGAATGGCCGAGAAGTCGTACATGGCCCGAGGGTTGGGCGCGGCGGATCTGGTCGACGGCGGCGTCGGCCATATCGGCGAGGCTGTCTTGTCCGCGCAGTATCATAGCCAGGGCCGGATACCTGATCGGGGCAACACGGGTCACCTTGCCCATCGCTGCTGCAAAGGCAGCAAGGCTCGGGCCATAGCCGACGGACCCGGGGAACAGAAAAAGAATGGGAGGGTCGTGCTTCTGGGCGCGCGCGCTTTGATCGCCTGCCTGGGCGGACACGACCGCCTTGATCATTTGCTCCAGGCTCATCCCGACGGTGAAGGCCTCAAGGCCGAGTTCCTGCCCGATGGCGCTTTCGATTTCCATGACGCAGTGCAGCAGCTTTAGCGAATCTCCTCCGGCGTCATCCCAGCGTCCTGCCGCTACGCGCGTATTGAGAATGCTGGTCCATGCCCGCTGGACGACCTGCTGCGCGGTCAGCTTGCCTTGCGGCTCGAGCGGACGCGCGGTCGCCGCTGTCTCTCTGGCTGAAAGATCCATCTCTGCAAGTGTCGTGATGTCGACTTTGCCGCTCGGCAGACGCGGAATCTCGGCGATCGTGTGCAACCGCAAGGGACGCAGCGGCGGCGGCAGATTGGTCCTGACAAGCTGGCGAAGCTCGTCCGAAAAGGTCGCTTCGGCCGAGCGCCGAGGAATAGCAAAGGCGACAAGCTCATTCGCGGCCGTGACGATTGCCACGGCATCCGCGACAGAGGGTGCACAACGCAGCACCCGTTCGAGTTCGGCTGGCTCGACGCGTCGACCGTTGATTTTTACCTGGCGCCCCTTGCGACCGACGATGTGCAGTAGGCCTTGATCATCAAGTCGAACGAGGTCACCTGTCGCGAAAATCCGAAGGCCTGGATCGTGCGGGTCTGATGTTGCCGGCACAACCGCCCCCTCCTCCCAATGGCCAAGCAGGACATACGGGCTCCTGATCAGAAGCTCTCCGCTGCGGCCCGGTTGAACGCGGCGGCCCGCTTCGTCGACAATTGCGAAGGCGATTCCAGGCAGCAGCCAGCCAACTGGAACCGAATCTCCATGCTCTGGCCAGTCTCGCGGCAGGAACCATTGCGAGCCGGTGGTCTCGGTTGACGAATAACCGATCTGGATAAGGCACGTATCGGAGACGGCCTTGCGCAGCAGGGCGATGTCGGTCCAGGGCACCTTCTCGCCACCGATCCGGGCGACTCTGAGTGAATGGAACGCTTCTGCAGGTCCGTCTGCCATAAGCGCGCGAAGCAGTGCCGGCACCAGATAGGTGATTGTCACGTCTTCGGATCGCACCAGGCGTTGAACGGCGCGCAAGCCGACCGCTTCGACTTCGACCAGATGCAAGGTGGCGCCGGTGAGAAGAGCAGCAAGAATCTCCCGGCACCCGGCGATTGTGGCCGGTCCGGTCAATGGCAGGAAAACGTCATCCGAGTTGATGTGGCACGCATCGACATATTGCTGGACCCGGCACAGCAAGCTGCGCTGGCTGTTAACGATGCCTTTGGGCCGGCCCGTACTCCCTGACGTATAAAGCACGATGGCGGGCGCATCGACCGAGACGGAATAAGAACGAGGCACTTGCCCAGCCTGCGAGGCCGCACTGGTCGACACATCGATCCAATTGACCAGGTGAGGCAAACCATCGGGTCGGACATTGCCCTCGCCCAGGACAGCCGAGAGCCGCGCCCCGGCCACGATTTCAAGGATACGCGAGCTAGGATCTCGCGCGTTGAGTGGCACCGAAGGCCGCCCAGCCGTCATGCTTGCCAGCATGGCAATGGGATACCAGGCCGAGTTGGCCTGAAGAATCCCTATCGCCTGTCCGTCTGGGACGGCCGCCGCGATCTGGTGGGACAGCGTCTCGACTGACCGGAGGAGCTGGGAATAGGTCAGACGATTGGCGCCGTCGCTGATTGCAAGCTTGTCGGGGTACTGGCGGACGACATTTCTCAGGTGATCGAAGGCCGCAATGTTGGTAAAATCGACGCCCAATCTTTGAAATGGGCGCAGTACGGGACCACCCTGATCCAGTGCGTATTGTGGGACACTTGACCAATTATCCGAGGTCGTTGTCTGACAATCCACCGCTAGATCCTGATCCGCGACTTCTGATCCCAAATATGCCGAAGACATGAGTTGCCTACGCTAAGATTAGGGTCACTTATCGCCCCCCGCCCCAATCTTTTCATCGATCATTCTGATGATGCCCCGATCTTCGCTCAATGACGCTTGGTTAGTCACTTCGCCTGTTTCGCAAGCCGCCGGCAGAGCCAATCATGCCGGGCTCGCTGGCTGTTGTGGTGCGCATGACACGGACACATGCCAAGGCGGGCTCGAAGACCAAGGTGGGGTCGAAGATGGAATTGCCGCTATTCAGGCATATTGCCTATTCGGTGGTTCTTCCGGACGATACCGCCGATGTTTCGGTGTCGGAATAGCTGCCGGGGACGAAACAATAGGCATAGATCTGTCCCCGATTTTCGTCGGTCACGCGGATCCAATCCTTTTCCCACGTTCGGAAGGTAATACGCCCGCCCGTCATCATAGCTGCGGCTCTGAACGGACTCGGCGCGTTGACAACGCGCACCGAGATAACATCGTCGCCGTCCATACGCTCGACGAGATACGTCTGCATGAAAGCCTCCCCATGCCCCGCTAGATCACCCGCACTTTAACGCCGGCTAATGAATTCGGTTGCAACTGCTTGGCGAAACTTTGGGTCCGATACTTTCCGTACCCACCGGCAACTTGGTCCTCCGTATCCGTCAGGTTTTTCAGCGACGGGATGCCAGTTCAGGGGATGGCAGGCTGATTGCGGCCATGCCGGCGACATGCCAATCTGCGCCGCAACGTTAGGCCTTCGCCTCCGCGGGCAATGGAAAAGGCGCTCGAATGGGCTCCTTTATGCTGTCCGTGATCTGGCATTCTGCCCGTGATTTGGCCTCATCGGACGACCCTGCAGGCCTTTGCGAGACATCCACATAGCGTGGCGTCGCCATCACCGAGGCATAGCAATGTGCGTCGGCGGAGAAATGGGACGGTTCGAGGTTTTCTGAACCTGCCTCACGACGACTGCGTCGTGTCGACGATCCGTTGGAACAGATGGCCTGGTGCTGGAACGTCAATCGTATTTGGCCAGGAAGCGCCCGACGGCGCTGAGGCAGTCGTGCTTTTCCTCCACATGCGGCATGTGGCTGGAATTCGGGAAGACCAGGCCTTCAACGCACGGGATAAGATCCAGAAAGGGCTGGACGCAGGCCTCGGTCGCTTCGTCGTAGAAGCCGCGGAAAACCAGGGTCGGCGCCTCGATCCGATGCAGGCGGTCAACGATGGTCCAGTTCCGCATCGTGCCGATGACGTGGAACTCATTCGGACCGTTCATGGTGTGATAGACGGTCGGATCTTCCTCGATTGCCGCAAATGTCCGGGCGACCTCTGGCGGCATCGGAACGACGCGACAGACATGACGGTCGTAGAAAGCCTTCGTCGCCGCAACATATTCGGGCTGATCGGTGGTTCCCGCCGCTTCGTGCCGGTCGAGCGCACTTTGCACATCGGCTGGCAACTCGGCGCGCAATTGCCGGGCTCCTTCCACCCACAGCGCCATCGAGGCCAGCGAATTGGCCAGGATCAATGCCTTCAGCCCCTCAGGGCGGCGCACGGCGTGCTCGGCCGAGAGTATGCCGCCCCAGGACTGGCCGAGCAGGGTATAATGGCCGGCAATGCTGAGATGGGCGAGCAACGCATCGAGTTCGCCCAGGAAGAAATCGACGGTCCAGAAGTCGCCGCCCTTGTCCGGCAGATGGGTCGATTTGCCGTTGCCGATCTGATCGTAGTGGATGACGGCTCGCCCGGTTCCGGCAAGCTCCTTGAATGAGTCCACATAGTCGTGGGTGCAGCCCGGTCCACCATGAGCGACGACCAGGGGCACCTTGCCCGACCCGATGTCCCCGGTCACACGGTACCAGGTGCGATAGCCCTTGTAGTCGCTAAATCCTTCGGTGATCGCATGTGCCGTCACAGTCCAAGCTCCGCATCATGGCGCGGCAGGAGCCACTTTGGTGCACCCCTCCCAAGCCTTGTTTGCGGCCGACGGTACTAAGCGGCCCAGCGCATTTACAGCTAGCACTATTTATAGGTTCGCCGGTTATGGGTTCGCCCGAGGCAAGGCCGATCGCCCGCAGGTCGCGAGCCTCAATGCTCCGGTTCGAGCAGCCGGTAATGGGCGGCGAGCGCGATGGCATGGAAGCGGTTGCGCGCGCCAAGCTTTCGCGTCGCCGCGTTGAGGTGCAGCGTTGCGGTAGGCACCGCGCGGCCAATCTCACGCGCAACCTGCTTGGCCGTCAGTCCGGCAGCGGCCAGGCGCAGGCACTGACGTTCGCGCGACGTCAGATGGACATGTTGGCAGGTGCGGATTCCGGCGTCGAAACCGGCGTAGGCGGAGTCATGCAGCAGATGACCCAGATCTCCGATCTCGGCGATCAAGGGTCTGGCTTCGAGCTCGAACCCGGCCTCCGGATCGGCACGGATCGCAGTGAAGGTGGCGAGATCGCCGCCGGCAAGGCGAATGGGTACGGTGACGCCGCAGGTCATCCTGGTGTCAAGCAAATAGCTGACCACAGGATCGTGCTTGGACTGGAGCACGCGCTGCATGACGGTGCTCTGAACGCCGCTGTGCGACCAGAGAAACGGTCTGGATACGGTGAGCGCGGCCTCCTGCACCGGGTCAAGCTGATAATATCCGCCCTTGCACCAGAGATCCTGCATGTCGCGCGGCACGTTGCGCAGAGCCATCAACGAGGGCGTGATAAGCTCGCCCTTGTGACTGACCGGCACGGGCGTATAGTCGTAGATGAATGCGGTGAAACCGATAGGCTCCAGCACCTCCGTTGCCACCGCCATGGCAGCGTCGATGCTCATTCCGGTTTGGAACCGGCTCTCTAGATCGCCTGGAAGGCTTTGCATCGGGCAAGCTTACCCGCTGATGATTGCTTGTCAAATAGCCATGTCGGCCGGCTGCTCAACAAATAGGCGGGGATAAGCCTGTCCGACCCTATCTATCTTAATAGCTATCCCGTCCGGCTTCGCTCGCCGTAGTCTTTTGCGATTGGGCCAAGTAGCGGACACCGTTCGCAAACCCAGACTGTTTCAGCCGCGCAATGGTCGATCGACCGGGCTCAGCGCGGCAAAAGCCGAGACGCCTCCATGAGGGAACAAATATGCGACCCCAAAAAGCATTTGCAGCGTTGATGCCCTGCCTGGCTCTGCTCGGCGTGTCCATGATGTCGCCGGCAAACAGTGCCCTGGCCACCGAGGGCAAGCCAGGCGGCACACTCCGACTGCTGGCCAATGCCGCGGCAGGCACCGCCGATCCGCACATCAACTACACGCTGCAGTATTTCCAGATCAATTATGTCCTCTACGATGGCCTGGTGACCTACAAGAAGGCCGGGGACAAGACCGGCTTCGAAGTCGTCGCGGACCTGGCGGAAAGCCTCCCGCAGGTCGAGAACGGCGGCAAGACCTACGTCTTCAAGCTGCGCAAGGGCATCAAATTCGCGGATGGGTCGGATGTCACCACGAAGGACGTGGTGGCTTCGTTCCAACGCATCTTCAAGATCAGCGGGCCGACGGCCGGGACCTTCTACAAAGGCATCGTCGGCGCGGATGCGTGCTTGAAGACGCCTGCGACGTGTACCCTCGAAGGTGGCCTGTCGGTCGACGACGCCGCCGGAAACATTACCTTCAACCTGGTCCAGCCGGATGCCGAGTTCCTGCAGAAGCTGGCTGTTCCGCATGCGTCGATCCTGCCGGCGAGCGCGCCGCTGAAGGACGCCGGCACCGATCCGATCCCGGGCACCGGACCCTACATGATCGCCAGTTACGATCCCAACAAGCTGATGAAGATTGTGCGCAACCCTCATTTCAAGGAATGGAGCAAGGAAGCGCAGCCGGCCGGATATCCGGACGAGATCGACTACGAATTCGGCCTAACCGACGAGGCGGCGGTGACCGCTGTCGAGAACGGCCAGGCGGACTGGATGTTCGACCCGCCGCCGTCCGACCGTCTCGCCGAACTCGGCACCAAATATGCCAAGCAGGTCACGGTTCATCCGCTGACAGCGATGTGGTACGCGCCGATGAACACCAATCTGGCGCCGTTCAACGACATCCGCGTTCGCCAGGCAGTGAACTTCGCGATCGACCGCGCCGCGATGGTCAAGCTGTTCGGCGGCAGCAATCTGGCGCAACCGGCCTGCCAGATCCTGCCACCGGGCTTCCCGTCATTTGTGGCCTATTGCCCGTTCACCGCCAATCCGGGCGAGAAGTGGTCAGCACCGGATATGGACAAGGCCAAGCAATTGGTCGCTGAATCGGGAACCGCAGGTCAGGAGGTGACGATCATCACCGAGGACACCACGGTCTCCAAAGCGATCGGCGTCTACCTGCAGGATGTGCTCAACCAGCTTGGCTACAAGACGTCGGTCAAGCCGATCTCGCAGAACATACAGTTCACCTACATCCAGAACACCAATAACAAGGTGCAGATTTCGATCTCGCAATGGTTCCAGGATTACCCGGCGCCATCGAATTTCCTGCAGGTCTTGTTCAGCTGTGCCTCGTTTACGCCGGGCTCCGACGCCTCGGTCAATATTTCGGGGTTCTGCGACAAGTCGATCGACGCATCGATGGACGAGGCAGAGGCAGCCACCATCGCCGATCCGGCCAAGGGCGCGACACTCTGGACCGCCATCGACAAGGCTGTGACGGACAAGGCTCCGGTCGCTGTCCTGTTCACGCCAAAGCGCGTCGATGTGATCTCTTCCAGGCTGAAGAACTTCACCTTCAGCCCGCAATTCTACTGGATTGTCAGCCAGTCCTGGGTGGAATAGCCGACCGGAGCCAATGCGACGGAGTGCCGCTGGCTCTCCGTCGCATTTCCTTTTCCGGCGGATCAGCGCATCTTCCAGGCCGCGATTTTTCCCAGGCAATCCTGTTCATGGTCAATGTCATTGCGGACCAGCCTGCCATCCCGGTTCGCCGGGCCACCGATGGCCCGTGGCGCACCGCATGGCGCAAGCTGAAAGGCGATCGTTCGGCAATATCTGCCTTCGCCGTGCTCGTCGTCATCGTGATCGCCTCGCTCGCGGCGCCGCTTTATGCGCGGTACGTCTCCGGCACCGATCCATTTGTGACCAATCTCAATGGCGAGATCGTCGTCGATGGGGTGACCCAGCCGGTGCTGCAGCCCTCCACCGAAGGCCTTGGCCTCGGCATGACGCCGGTCGGGCCGACCTGGCGCATCGGACCCTATATGCTGGGTGCCGACAACCAGGGCCGTGACGTCGCGGCGCGGCTGCTTTACGGCGGACGGGATTCGCTGTTGATCTCGGGTGCTGCAGCCGTGCTGTGCCTTGTCCTCGCGACATTCCTTGGGGTCGTTTCCGGCTTCTTCGGCGGCATCGTCGACATCGGCCTGTCGCGCATTCTCGACGTGCTCTGGGCTTTTCCGATTTTCCTGTTGGCAATTTCATTGTCGATCGTGCTGATTGCGCAGAGTATCCAGATCGGTCCGTTCGAAATCCGCTCCGGCAGCCTGTGGCTACCGGTCTTCATCATCGGCATCGTCTATGTGCCCTATGTGGCGCGGCCGATCCGCGGCCATGTCCTGACCTTAATGCATGCCGAATTCGTCACCGCTGCGATCGGCCTTGGCGCATCGCCCTGGCGCATCCTTTTGCGCGACATCATGCCCAATGTGGTGACCCGCATCATCGTTTTCGTGCCGTTGATCCTGGCGCTCAACATGATGACGGAATCCTCGCTGTCGTTCCTGTCGATCGGCGTGCAGCCGCCGGATGCCAGCTGGGGCACGATCATCCAGGACGGCCAGGGCCTGCTCTATTCGCGGCCGGTCGTGGCACTGGCGCCGGGGCTAGCCATTGTGATCACGGTGCTGGCTCTAAACATTCTGGGCGACGGCGTGCGCGACGCGCTCGATCCGAAATCCTCGCCGAGGGGCGTCTAGTGGTTGCCGCGCTCGGCTTCCGGCTTGGCCAGATGGTGCTGGTTATGTTCGGTATCAGCGTCGTCGCTTTCCTGATCTTCTTTGCGACGCCTGGCGCTGATCCATCGGCGCGCATTGCTGGCCGCAATGCTTCGCAAGAGACGCTGATCCAGGTGCGCCACGATTTCGGTCTCGACCGGCCATTGCCGGTGCAATATGGGCTGATGATGAACCGGCTTTTCGTCAGCCGCGATCTCACCTCCTTCGTCAATCGCGGGCAGCGCGTCATTCCGACCGTGATAAGCGCCATTCCCGTGACGCTGTCGCTGGTCGGCGGCGCGGCAGTGCTGTGGGTGCTCGGCGGATTGATCGTCGGTGTGATCGCAGGCGCAACGCGCGGTACATTCATTGATCGCGCGCTGATGATCCTGAGCCTGGTAGGTGTGTCGATCCCGGTCTTCTGGCTGGGCGAGGTCGCCAACCTGCTGACGCAAAGCCGCTGGCACGACAACTGGCTGTTTTCCTGGGTTCCTCCGCTCGGCTACATCCCCCTGACCGAGAATCCCTGGGGCTGGTTCAAGGCGCTCGTCATTCCGTGGTTCACGCTGGCAACCCTTTATGTCGGCCTCTACGGCCGGGTGCTGCGGGCAAGCCTGATCGAAATGATGCAGGAGGATTTCATCCGCACCGCCCGGGCCAAGGGGATCGGCGAACGCCGGGTGCTGCTGCATCATGGCCTCAGGACCTCTTTGGTCGCATTCGTCACCATGTTCGGCCTCGATTTCGGTGCCTTGGTCGGCGGCGGCGCGCTGTTGACCGAAGTGGTCTTCGGATTGCAGGGTGTCGGAAAACTGACGTATGAGGCGCTGCAGACCCTCGATCTGCCGATGATCCTGGCCACGGTGATTTACGCCGCCTTCTTCGTGGTGATGGCAAACTTCGTCGTCGACGTCGTCTTCGTCATAATCGACCCGAGGGCGCGCAATGTCGGCTGATGCTCCCCTTCTGGTGGTCAAGGACCTCACTGTCTCCTTCCGCAGCGACGAAGGCCTGGTGCGGGCGGTGGGAGGTGTTTCGTTCTCCGTCGAGCAGCGCGAGATCGTCGGTGTGGTCGGCGAATCCGGTTCGGGCAAAAGCCAGACCTTGCTCGCCATTATGGGGTTGATCGACAGCCCCAACGCTATCGTCTCCGGTTCCATCCGTTTCATGGGACAGGAGCTGATCGGGCTCAAGCGGCGTGCGCTCGATGCCATCCGCGGCCGCCAAATCGCGATGATCTTCCAGGATCCGATGTCTGCGCTCACCCCGGTGCATACGATCGGCAACCAGATCGGCGAGCAGGTCCGCGCGCATGAAAAGGTATCGGCGAAAGCGGCACGGGCGAGGGCCGTGCAATTGCTGGATGCGGTCGGCATCGCAAATCCGGATCGGGTCATCGACAGCTACCCGCACCAGCTTTCCGGCGGTATGCGCCAGCGCGCGGTGATTGCCATGGCGCTCTCGTGCAACCCGGCGCTGCTCGTCGCGGATGAACCGACTACAGCCCTCGATGTTACCGTGCAGGCGCAGATCCTCGAACTGATCGGACGATTGCGCGACCAGTTCGGTTCCGCTGTGATCCTGGTCACGCATGATCTTGGCGTCGTCGCCGAAGTCGCGGACCGGGTACTGGTTATGTATGGTGGACGCTTTGTCGAGGAGGGCGGCAAGAGCAGCGTGTTCCGGGCGCCGCTGCATCCCTACACATGGGGCTTGTTCGGCTCGATCCCGCCGATGGAGGGACCACGTCCAGCCCGGCTCGCTGCCATTCCGGGAATTCCGCCGTCGCTCTCCAACCTGCCGAAAGGCTGCGCCTTCAGCCCCCGCTGCGCCTTTCGCCACGACGCCTGTCTGGTTCAACTGCCGATCATGCAAGGCGAGAGCCATCGCGCCGCGTGCCTGTTGCCGGAGCCTACGCGCAGACAATTCGCTGCCCAGAGGCCTGGCGGCGTGGTGGAGATGCAACGATGAATGCCAGGCCACTCGAACGTCCGCTGCTTCGTGCCGGCGACCTGTCGAAGCGCTATAGCGTCGGCCGCTCGATCTTCCCGGCGCAGCGCCGGACCGTGCATGCGGTTGATAGGGTGTCGCTCGACATCTGGCCCGGGGAGAACCTCGGCATCGTCGGCGAGTCCGGTTGCGGCAAATCCACGCTTGGCCGGTGTCTGGTGCGTCTGACCGAAATCAGCTCGGGGTCGCTGGAATTCGAGGGCCGCGACATCAGCGACGCCTCCCAGCGCCAGCTTCGTCCGTTGCGGCGGCAGATGCAGATGGTCTTTCAGGATCCCAGCGCTTCGCTCAATCCGCGCCGGCGGGTCGGCGATCTGCTGGCCGATCCGTTCCGCATCCATGAACGCCTCTCGGCATCGGAAATGGCGGACCGCGTGGCCGAGCTCCTGCGCCGGGTCGACTTGTCGCCCCAGCACGCATCGCGCTACCCGCACGAATTCTCCGGCGGCCAGCGCCAGCGTATCGGCATCGCCCGCGCGCTGGCGCTGCGGCCACGGCTGATCGTGGCCGACGAGCCGGTCTCGGCGCTCGACGTGTCGATCCAGGCGCAGATCGTCAATCTGCTCGCCGACCTGCGCGAGGAGTTCAACTTGACCTATGTGTTCATCGCCCACGATCTTTCCGTGGTGCGTCAAATCTCGAGCCGTGTGGCGGTGATGTATCTGGGGTCAATCGTGGAGAGCGGGCCGACCGACGAGGTCTTTGCGGCGCCCAGACATCATTACACCGCGGCGCTGCGTTCCGCCGTGCCGATACCCAGCATCGACCGGGCGCGGCGCGGCCGGCTGGTGCTCAAGGGTGATCTGCCCAGCCCGATGAACCCACCCTCGGGGTGCCGGTTCCACACCCGTTGCCCAGCTGCCACCCCGATCTGCCGCAGCGAGCGCCCGCTTCTCCAAAGCATTGGCGAGGGCCGCCTGGTTGCTTGCCATCATCCAGCCGGCGGTTGACGAGGGAATTCTCGTTCAACGATATCCGGACCGTCAGCCGTAATCATTGCTTCGGCGAGAATAGAGGCCGATCTGGACGCCGCACGATCCGGCGCTATGTTGCGCTTCGGCGGCCGGGCATCGCGGATGCCTAATACTAAAGTAACTGTTCTCGCGTTGCCGAGCGATGCTACGATTTGAAGGACGGCGGCCGTACAGCGCTGCGTGATTTTGCGCCGGCGAGGACGGAATGTGGGAGGCCACTCTTCGTGCTGCAGCAGGCTGCCGCCGACATGTTGCTCGGTTGTCGACCATAAGGGAGGAAGTCACCAATGAAGATATCGTACCTGGTCTCGGCCGCGCTTCTTGCAGCGACCGCGATGCCTGCCGCAGCCGCCGAGATTTCCGACGGCAAGATCAAGATCGGCATTCTCAACGACCAGTCGGGCGTCTATGCCGATTTCGGCGGCAAGTGGTCGGTCGAGGCCGCCAAGATGGCGGTCGAGGATTTCGGCGGCAAGGTACAAGGCTCGCCGATCGAGATCGTCAGCGCCGACCACCAGAACAAGCCGGACATCGCCTCCAACATTGCGCGGCAGTGGTATGACACCGAACAGGTCGATTCCATCATGGAACTGACCACCTCCTCGGTGGCGCTCGCCGTCCAGGGAATTTCCAAGGAAAAGAAAAAAATTGACATCGTCACCGGCGCCGCGACCACCGAGCTAACCGGTAAACAGTGCTCGCCCTATGGCTTCCACTGGGCCTACGACACGCATTCGCAGGCAGTGGGGACCGGTGGCGCTCTCGTCCAGCAAGGCGGCGACAGCTGGTTCTTCGTCACAGTCGATTATGCATTCGGCTATTCGCTGAAGGAGCAGACCGCAAAGTTCGTCGAGAGCCATGGCGGCAAGGTGGCTGGCGAGGTGCGTTACCCGCTCGGCTCGACCGACTATTCATCCTTCCTGCTGCAGGCGCAATCGTCGGGCGCCAAGGTTATCGGCCTGGCGAATGCCGGCCTCGACACCTCCAATTCGATCAAGCAAGCGGCCGAATTCGGTATCGTGCAGGGCGGTCAGAGGCTTGCAGCACTTCTGTTCACGCTGGCCGAGGTGCATGGGCTCGGTCTCGAGGCGGCGCAAGGCGTGGTGCTGACCGAAGGTTTCTACTGGGATCGCGACGACAAGAGTCGCGAGTTCGCCCAGCGCTTCTTCAAGCGCACCAACCGCATGCCGAATATGATCCAGGCCGCCACCTATTCAGCGGTGACCCAGTATTTGAAGGCGATCGACAAAGCCGGCACCGATGGAACCGAGGCGGTCGCCAAGGAATTGCATGCGATGCCGGTGAACGATGTCTTTACGGCAAACGGCAAAGTGCAGGCAGACGGCAACATGGTTCACGACATGTATCTTTATCAGGTCAAGTCGCCGAGCGAGAGCACCAAGGAGTGGGACTATTACAAACCGCTCGCCACGATCCCCGGTAACGAGGCGTTTCTGAGCCCCAAGGAGAGCGGCTGTCCCATGGCAGGCGAGTGATTGGCGGACCGATGGCGCCGCCTGAACCGGATCGGCCGCGGGTGGTGCTTTCCGCCCGCGGCCTGCGGCGTGACTTCGCCGGCTTTGTTGCGGTCAGGAATGTCGATCTCGACCTCTACCACGGCAACATCCACGCGCTGATCGGACCCAACGGCGCCGGCAAGACCACCGTCTTCAACCTGCTCACCAAGTTCCTGCCGCCGACCAGCGGCAGGATCGAACTGCTCGGCCACGACATCACCCGCACCTCGCCGGCCAAGGTCGCGCGGATGGGCCTGGTGCGCTCGTTCCAGATCTCGGCGGTGTTTCCACATCTCAGCGTGCTCGACAATGTGCGTGTTGCGCTGCAGCGGCCGGGCGGGCTCAGCGTTCAGTTCTGGCGCTCGCTGTCTGCGCTCGATCGATTGACGCCGCGCGCCGAGGAGCTTTTGCG
Source organism: Mesorhizobium sp. M1006 (assembly GCF_040318825.1). NCBI lineage: Bacteria > Pseudomonadati > Pseudomonadota > Alphaproteobacteria > Hyphomicrobiales > Phyllobacteriaceae > Mesorhizobium > Mesorhizobium sp. M1006. The sequence goes on along the minus strand of NZ_JAMYMZ010000006.1, from coordinate 45,843 downwards.
GTCGGTCGGCCTCGACGATGCCAAGAACAGGCCCGCCGCCGATCTCTCCTATGGCAGGAAACGCGTGCTCGAGATCGCCACGACGCTGGCGCTCGACCCGAAAGTGCTGCTGCTCGACGAGCCGATGGCCGGCATGGGGCACGAGGATGTGCGCACGGTTTCCGACATCATCCGCTCGGTCGCCAGGGAGCGTGCGGTGCTGATGGTCGAGCACAATCTGACTGTTGTAGCCGATCTTTGCGACTGGATAACCGTCATGCAGCGCGGTGAAATCCTTGCCGCCGGCGACTACTCCACGGTCAGCCGCGACGAGCGGGTGAGGATCGCCTATATGGGCACCGCCGATGAGTGACGCCGCGCCGCTTCTCGCCGTCCGCGGCCTCAACGCCTGGTATGGCGAGAGCCATGCGCTGCACGGCGTCGATCTTGAGGTCTTTCCAGGTGAAACTGTGACGTTGCTGGGCCGCAACGGCGTCGGCAAGACCACGACATTGCGCGCCATTATCGGGCTGATCCGCCAGCGGACCGGCCAGATTTTTTTCGACGGCAAGGATCTCATGCGCCTGCCATTGCACCGGACCGCGCATCAAGGCATCGGCCTGGTGCCGGAGGAACGCGGCATCTTCGCGACGCTGACCGTGGACGAGAATCTGGTTCTGCCGCCGATCGTCGCCGAGGGCGGCATGAGCGTGGAGGAAATATTCGATCTTTTCCCCAATCTGAAGGAGCGCCGCAACAGCCCCGGCACCAGGCTGTCGGGCGGCGAGCAGCAGATGCTGGCGATCGCGCGCATGCTCAGAACCGGCGTGAAAATGCTGCTTCTCGATGAGCCGACCGAGGGCCTGGCTCCGGTCATTGTGCAGCGCATCGGCGATCTGCTGGCGACGATGAAAAAGCGCGGCATGACGATCCTGCTGGTCGAGCAGAATTTCCGCTTTGCCAGCCGCATCACCGACCGTTTCTACCTGATGGAGCACGGCAAGGTCGTGGCGGGCTTTCCGGTCGGCGAACTGCCGGATCGCATGACGCTGCTGCATGAAGTGCTGGGTGTATGATGGCGCCATGACGATGATCTTCGGAATACCCGTTCAGGCATTCCTCGGCCAATTGCTGGTCGGCCTCATCAACGGCTCGTTCTACGCAATGTTGAGCCTGGGCCTGGCTGTCATATTCGGCTTGTTGCGCGTCATCAATTTCGCTCACGGCGCGCTCTATATGCTCGGCGCCTTCATCGGCTACCTGCTTCTCACCCGGTTCGGCATCGGCTACTGGCCGGCTCTGATCCTGTCGCCGCTGATCGTCGGCGGCTTCGGCGTCGTGGTCGAGCGCCTGGCGCTGTCGAGGCTTTACGACATCGACCCGCTCTACGGGCTGCTTTTCACCTTTGGCCTCGCGCTCGTGCTCGAAGGGGTGTTCCGTTACTACTATGGCGTATCGGGAAGTCCTTATTCCGTGCCGCCGCTGCTCTCCGGGGGAACCAATCTCGGCTTCATGTTCCTGCCCAATTATCGCGGCTGGGTGGTGGTCGCCTCGATGATCGTCTGTTTCGGCACCTGGGCGCTGATCGAGAAGACCAGGCTGGGCTCCTATCTGCGCGCGGCGACGGAGAACCCCGGCCTGGTGCAGGCTTTCGGCGTCAACGTGCCGTTGCTGCTGACCCTCACCTACGGCCTCGGCGCCGCTCTTGCCGGACTTGCAGGGGTTCTCGCCGCGCCGATCTATCAGGTGAGCCCGCTGATGGGATCTGACCTCATCATCGTCGTCTTCGCCGTCGTCGTGGTCGGCGGCATGGGATCGATCCTCGGGGCGATCGTCACCGGTTACATGCTTGGCCTCGCCGAAGGCCTGACTAAGGTCTTCTATCCCGAAGCCTCCAATCTGGTGGTCTTCGTCATCATGGCAATCGTGCTTCTGGTCCGGCCAGCCGGCCTGTTCGGAAGGGATGCCTGAGATGGCCGAACTGACACTTCGCGAGACGCGTGCCAAGAATTCGGCACGGCTTGAATGGGCGCTGGTCGGGCTCGGCATCCTGGCGCTGCTGGTGGCGCCTTTCTTCGTCTATCCGATCTTCCTGATGAAGATGCTGTGCTTTGCGCTGTTTGCCTGCGCGTTCAACCTTCTGCTCGGCTACACCGGGCTGTTGTCCTTCGGCCATGCGACATTCTTCGGCGGGGCGGCCTATTTCACCGCATACGCGGTCAAGGTCTGGGGCTGGCCACCGGAAGCGGGCATCCTGCTCGGTGTCCTAGGTGCCGCGCTGCTCGGCCTTGTGATGGGCTTCTTTGCCATCCGCCGGCAAGGCATCTATTTCGCCATGATCACGCTGGCGCTGTCGCAGATGTTCTTCTTCTTCTGCGTGCAGGCGCCGTTCACCGGAGGTGAGGACGGCATCCAGGGCGTGCCGCGCGGCAGGCTGCTTGGAATGCTCGACCTGAACGTCTCGATGAACATCTATTATTTCGTGCTGGCGGTCTTCCTGATCGGCGTGTTCGCCATCTGGCGCATCATCAACTCGCCTTTCGGCATGATCCTGCGTTCCATCCGGGAAAACGAGAGCCGGGCCATTTCGCTTGGCTATTCCGTCGCCAACTACAAGCTGGCGGCTTTCGTCATGTCGGCAACATTGGCCGGGCTGGCCGGCGCGCTCAAGGCGATCGTTTTCCAGTTTGCCACACTCACCGACGTCACCTGGCAGATGTCCGGCGAGGTGATCCTGATGACGCTCCTCGGCGGCATCGGCACCATGGTCGGGCCGATCATCGGCGCCAGTCTGGTCGTCGGCCTGGAGAACACGCTCGCCACCTCGAATTTTCCAGTGACCATCGCCACGGGCCTGACCTTCATGGTCTGCGTGCTGGTTTTCCGGCGCGGTATTGTCGGTGAGATCTATGCGCGATTTCTCGGGCCAAAGGGTGACGCGAAAGACTGAACGGGTCAGCGCCGCCTCGCTAGGCGATGCGTACACCTTGCGCGTCGAGAAGCACGCAGCCCAGCAGGTCGAAGCAGACATCGACCGCTTCGCCTTCACGCAGCGGCTGGCCGTCGATCAACGTGTTGGCGCGCACCAGCGTGCCGGCGCCGATGTCGATCTCGTAGACCGCATTGCCGCCGAGATAGGAGGTCGAGACGATCCGTCCCGCCAGCCTGTTGGCAGCACCGGCGGTACCGACGGTAAGCTTCTGCGGGCGAACGACGACGGTGACCACGCTGCCGGTCTCGAGCGCCTTCGGCGCGGCCGCCTTTACGATATGGCCGGTGGCCAGCGCGATCGTCGCCATCTTGCCGTCCATCACGGTCACGCTGCCGGGCAGCATGTTGGCCTTGCCCAGGAAATTGGCGACGAATGCGGTGGCCGGCTGGTCATAGACCTGCGCGGGGGAGCCGATCTGCTCGATCAGGCCGGCGTTCATCACGACGATGTGGTCGGACATCGACAAGGCTTCTTCCTGGTCGTGCGTCACGAAGATAGCAGTGATGCCCGTCTCCCTCTGGATTTTCTTGATCTCGACGCGCATGTCCTCGCGCATATTGGCGTCGAGCGCCGACAAGGGCTCGTCCAGCAGCAGCACTTCCGGCTCGAAGACGATGGCGCGGGCCAGTGCGATGCGTTGCTGCTGGCCGCCCGAGAGCTGTGACGGCAGCTTTGTCTCACTGCCGGGCAGCCGCACCATATCCAGCGCCTTCTTGACCCGGCGCACGATTTCCAGTTTCGGCACGTTTCGGTATTTCAGGCCGAATGCGACGTTGTCGAAGACGTTCTTGTGCGGAAAGAGCGCGTAGTTCTGGAACACCAGACCAATGTTGCGCTTATAGATCGGGATGTCGTCGACCCGCTTTCCGCCGATCGAGATCTGGCCACTGGAGATGTCGACCAGGCCCGCGATCGAGCGCAGGATCGTCGTTTTGCCGCACCCGGACGGCCCCAGCAAGGTGACGAAACTACCTTTGCGGATTGCCAGTGAAAAATCGCGCACAGCGGCGAACTTGCCGTAGAAAATATCGATGTCGCGAAACTCGACCGCAGGCTTTCCTATCGGCTGCCGCTCGCTCTGGGCGAGCGGGTCGCCATCAGCCCCGGCCGAAGCCGGCCGGGGCTGCTGGTCGTGGCTGTTGTCGTCATGCACCTTTCGACACCCTGTCCCATTGCTTGGTCCAGGCGTCTTCGTTCTTCGCCCAGTAGAGCGGATCGGCGAAGGTCAGCGATTTCATCGATCCAGTCGGGTCGAAGGCCGGAAGCGCCGCGATCTTGTCGGTCAGCTTCACCTTGGTGGGGTCAAGCGATGGCGGATAGTTCTGGCCCTCGGCGACGGCGATCGAGGTGGCAGGATCCAGCATGAAGTTGATCAGTTCCTCGCATTCGGCCATCGGCGAACCCTTGAGGACCAGCATGTCCTCCATCCACGCGTATGAGCCGGTAGGGTCGAGATAGCCGATCGGCTGGCCCTGCTGCTGCAGGGCGGCGACACGTCCTGACCAGGCGTCGGTGACAACGATCTCGTTTCGCGACAGGAGGTCCATGAGTTCCGCGCCGGAACTCCAGAACTTCTTGGCCAGGTCGCGGGTCTCGCGAACCTTGGCCCAGACCGCATCCATGTCCTGGATGTTGTTGGGGTCCTGTTTCGTCTGCAGTGCCGCATACCAGACGCGCGTCGTCATATCGGCATAGCCGCCGATCTTGCCGGCATATTTCGTGTCGGTAAGCAGGTTGGCGCCCTTTTCCTTGGCTTCCTCCGGCGAGATGACCTTGTTGTTGTAGGCGATGCCGGTGGTGCCGTAATCATATGGCACTGCCGACAGCTTCGGCGTGATCTTGCGGAACGGCTCGATCATGGCGGTCAGGACATTCGCCATGTTCGGAATGTTTGCCTCGTTGATCTCCGAATTGAAACCGCCATTGACGTATTTGATGTAGTAGTTGACGCCGGAAGAATGGACGATCTGGAAGTCGCCTGGTTTCGACGTCTTGATCTTGGTGATGATCTCGTTCTCGTCGCCAAAGGTGCCCTGGACGACCTTGACCTTGGACTTGGCGGTATAAGGCTGGAACGCGTACTTATCGATCGCCTCCTGCACCACGCCGCCCCATCCGTCGAAGCGCACTTCCGAAACCGCGGCCAGCGCCCGTCCCATCCAGGGCATGGAAAGCCCGGTGGCGGCGGCAGCGGCCGCCGTCAGCGTCAGGAATGATCGCCGGCTGATGTCACCATTGGCATAGCGTTCGTTGAGCCGTTCCAGTCGTTTGGTGGTTGTCAGTTTCATTTCCATTCTCCCATTTTCATTTTCACTTGCCTGCCTTGAACCAGGTGAGGCTTTGCAGGATGAGCCCGCCTGCCAAGGGAATGCCGACCGTCAAAAGGATCATGACGGTTCCGAGCGCGTTCACCTCAGGGCTGATCGAGATCTTCAGCATCGAAAGGATTTGCGTCGGCATGGTCTCGACGCCGGCCGGCCGCCAGAACAGGCTGGCCGAGGTGTTGTCGAACGAAATGGTGAAAGCGAGCAGAACACTGGCAAGCACTGCGGGAATGAGCAGCGGCAGCGTGATTTCGCGGAATGTCGACACGCGCGGCGCCCCGAGCGAAAGCGCCGCCTCCTCATAGGAACGTTTTATGCCGACCATGCGCGCCTGGACGATCAGCACCACGTAGGGGAGCGTGAGCATAATGTGGCCGAGCACCAGCAGCGTCATGCTGCGCGGCTGGTCGACGGCTTTGATCATGACCAGCAGGCCGACGCCGAGTATCGTTTCGGGGACCAGCGCGGGAAGAATGACAAGCGTGTTGATCGCCTGCTTGCCACGGAACTCGAAGCGCACCAGCGCCAATGCCGCCATGATGCCGAGCAGCGTCGTCACCGTTGCCGTCACCAGGGCAATCCACATCGATGTCCGGAAGGCGTCGAGAACCGGCTCGTTGGTGAGCAGCTTTTCGTACCATCGCAGGCTGAAGCCGGTGAGGGGAAAGCCGCCGAACATCGAGGCATTGAAGGAAAGCACGACCGTGGCGAGGATCGGCGCAAACATGAAGACGTAGACGCACACCGTGATCGCGCCGGTCAGCCGCCACGCCCATCTGCCTTCGCGATCGGGATGATCCGCTCTCATGCACTGAGGCCCTTCATGATCTGCGATAGGCCCATATAGCGGCTATAGGCGGCCGCGGCCGCGCCGAGCAGGACGAACAGGACGATGGAAAGCGTGGCGCCCATCGGCCAATTGAGCTGCCCCATGATGGTGTCGTAGATCAAGTTGCCGAACAGCGCATCGCGGCTGCCACCGAGCAGCTGCGGCGTCACATAGGAGCCGGCCGCCAGCACGAAGCAGAGCAGCAGCCCGGCGCCCAGCCCCGGCATCGATAGCGGCAGGGTCACTTCGCGAAACGCCTGCGCGCTGGTACAGCCCATCGAGCGGGCGGCGGCGATCAGCGTGCGGTCGATGCTTTCCAGGCTGACATAGACGTTCAGGATCATATAGGGCAGCAGAAAATGCAGCAGCCCCATGATGACGGCGCCCTCGGTGTAGAGCATCGGCAACGGCTCGTTGATAATCCCCAGCCTGATGAGCACGACGTTGATCAGCCCCTGTTCGCCGAGAATATGGATCCACGAGAATGTCCGGATGGTGAAGCTGATCCAGAACGGCACGATGAGCAGCAGCAACAACAGCCATTTGTGCCTGAAGGTCGTGGCCCAGATGAAATAGGCGGGGAAATAGCCAAGGATCGCGCAGATCACAGCGGTGATGGCGCCGACGCGAACGGTCTTCCAAAGAAAACCGTGATAGTAGCTGTCGGTGAGGAATTCCTTCCAGTTGTCGAAGGTCAGCACCGCCGACTCCACCCCCGCGGTGACGAAGGTGAAAAACGTGTAGACCGTCATCATCGCGATCGGCAGCAGCAGAAGCAGGGTAAGCAGTAAAAGCACAGGCGCGACGAGGACCCAGGCCAGTCGCTGATCGTATAATTTCCACCCTTTGGTCACGACCCGTCCAACCGCTTTATGTGCAAGCCGCCATCAACGGGCTCGGCTCCGGACTAGATTGGGCGATCGGCGTTCAGGTGTCCACTCTGCATATGGCTCCTGCACAAATTCTGTGCAGGGCCACCGCGCGACCCTCGCCCTGCCGGATTCAACAAATTGCCCGGCGTTCCGCCTGCACATTGATTAAATCAGATATCCCGATATACAGGGTAATTTCGGATATGGATTTAACATGGGCCGGGCAATTTTATGAGTCGCAATTTTCTGGTGATTGAACCTGAGGAAGGCATTGCCGTGCTCAAGGGGCTTGCCTCCTCGGCGCGGATCTCGATGCTGAAACTGCTGCATGAGAAGGGGCCGATGAATGTCAACGAAATCGCCGCCGTGCTGTCGCTTCCGCAGTCGACCGTCTCGACCAACATCCAGGTGCTGGAGGATGCGGGGCTGATCCGCACCGAGAACCTGAAAGCGAAGAAAGGCAGTCAGAAAATCTGTTATCCGACGGCGGAAGAAGTGCTCGTCGTGTTCAAGAGCGAATATCGTGCGGTCAAGAACGACGCGATCGAAGTGTCGATGCCGATCGGGCTTTATACCGGCTTCGAGGTTACCGCGCCCTGCGGCCTTTGTTCGCCGGACGGCATCATCGGTCTACTCGATGTGCCGAACACTTTCCTCGATCCGGACCGCATGAAGGCCGGTCTGCTATGGTTCACGCGCGGTTTTGTCGAATACCAGTTCCCCAACAATGCCAAGCTCGCCAATGCCGAGATCACCGGACTCGAAGTTGCGATAGAGCTGTCTTCGGAAGTGCCGGGCACCAGCGCCGATTGGCCCTCGGACATCACGCTGACGATCAATGGCGTCGATGTCGGCACCTGGACGTCGCCGGGGGATTTCGGCGACAAGCGCGGCGTCTTCACGCCCTCCTGGTGGAAGCTCAAGGGCTCGCAATACGGTAAGCTGAAGAACTGGCGAATTGCCAATGACGGCACCCATGTCGACGGCCTCAGGATTTCCGAAACCGGCCTCGCTGCACTCGATCTGAAGAGCCATCATTCAATCCGCGTCCGTATCGGCGTCAAGGACGACGCCAAGCGCCCCGGCGGGATCAATATTTTCGGCAAGGGCTTTGGAAATTACGATCAGGACATCCTGCTCAGGATCAAAACTGGTTGATATCATGAAACCGGGTTCTGAAGATAACGCAGCGATTTCAACGATCTGGCATTCTGCTGTGCCACATCGTTCGTCTAATTGTCCTACATTTGGCTATTTTGGCTTGACGAAGGGCTGCCATTTCCCCTTTGATATCGGGCAAGATGATTTAAATCATCGTTTGTGATATCGATGGGAGGAATGCATGAAGGCAGCCGTTACGGCTCATCCGCACTATGTTGTCTCGGAAATCGACCCGAGGCTCTACGGATCCTTCATCGAGCATCTGGGGCGGGCAGTTTACACCGGCATCTATGAGCCCGGCCATCCGACAGCGGATGCCAGCGGCATGCGTCAGGACGTCATCGATCTCGTCAGGGAACTCAATGTTCCGATCGTCCGCTATCCCGGCGGCAATTTCGTCTCGGCCTACAATTGGGAAGACGGCATTGGCCCCAAGGAACAGCGCCCAGTGCGCCTCGACCTCGCCTGGCACACATCGGAAAGCAACGAAGTCGGCCTGCATGAATTTGCCGATTGGTGCACCTGCGCCAACACCGAGATGATGCTTGCCGTCAATCTCGGCTCGCGCGGCCTCGACGAAGCCCGCAACCTGCTGGAGTACGCCAACCATCCCGGCGGCAGCAAATGGAGCGACAGGCGCATCGCCAACGGCCGCAAGGAGCCGTTCGACGTCAAGCTCTGGTGCCTCGGCAATGAAATGGATGGCCCCTGGCAGATCGGCCACAAGACCGCGGACGAGTATGGCCGGCTGGCGCATGAGACGGCCAAGGCCATGCGCGCCTTCTCCAAGTCACTCGAGCTGGTGGTCTGCGGCTCTTCGAATGCCAAGATGCCGACCTACCCTGAATGGGAAGCGACGGTTCTCGACCATACCTACAACGAGGTCGACTACATCTCGCTGCACATGTATTTCGACAACGAAGCCAACGACGCTCCGAACTATCTCGCCATGAGCGAAAAGCTCGACGACTACATTGTCTCGGTCGCCGGCGTCATCGAGTATATCAAGGCCAAGAAGCGCTCCAACAAGCAGGTCTACATCTCGTTCGACGAATGGAACGTCTGGTACCATTCCAAGGAGCAGGACAGGAAGATACTCGGCGGCAGCAACGGCTGGCCGTTCGCCCCGCCGTTGCTCGAAGACATCTATAATTTCGAGGATGTGCTGCAGGTCGGCCTGATCCTCAACACCTTCATCCGCCGTTCCGATGTCGTCAAGATCGCCTGCCTGGCACAACTGGTCAATGTCATCGCGCCGATCATGACCGTTCCGAATGGCCCGGCATGGCGGCAGACGATTTTTTATCCCTATCTGTTTGCTTCTAACTATGGTCGCGGCAATGCGCTGGATCTCAAGGTGGAAAGCCCGACCTACAAATCCAGCGTTGCGGGCGACGTCGCTTATGTCGATGTTGCCGGCGTGCACGACAGGCAAACCGGCCACGTCACCTTCTTCGCGGTCAACCGCCATTCGAGCGAGGCAATCGAAACAGTGGTCGACCTCACCGGCTTCGGCGCGGCGGAGATCGTCGACCACCAGGTGATGGCACACGCCGATCTGAAAGCCGTCAATTCGGCCGAAAACCCTGGCAATGTCGGCCCCAGGAAGGGTGAGGGCGCCTCGCTCGCCGGCGGCAAGCTGAGCCTGTCACTGCCGGCCTATTCCTACCAGGTCATACGCCTGAGACTCTGAGTTCAGGCGGATCATCGAGAAAGCGCAAACGCTGAGGAGGAGCGTCGACGTGACGGCCGATATCGAGATCAGGAACGTGAGCAAGCAGTTCGGTGCCATGACGGTGCTGGATCATCTGTCGCTCTCCATAAGGGCACGCGAATTCATCGTGTTCCTGGGCCCGTCCGGCTGCGGAAAATCGACGCTTCTTCGAATGATTGCCGGGCTCGAAGCTGTCGATAGCGGCGAGATTGCCATCAACAACGAGCGCATCGATCATCTGCCACCGGGCAAGCGCGGCATTGCCATGGTGTTCCAGTCCTATGCGCTTTATCCGCATATGACGGTGCGCGACAACATGGCCTTCGGGCTTGCGAATATCGGCGTACCAGGCAAGGTCATCGAGGCGCGCATCAACGAAGCCGCCCGCATCCTCGAAATGCCGCATCTGCTCGATCGCAAGCCGGGCCAGCTCTCCGGCGGCCAGCGCCAGCGCGTCGCCATCGGCCGTGCGATCGTCAAGGAGCCGAAGGCCTTTCTGTTCGACGAGCCGCTTTCCAATCTCGATGCGGCGTTGCGCACCCGCACCCGCATCGAGCTTGCCCAGCTTCACCAGCGGCTGCAATCGACGATGATCTTCGTCACTCATGACCAGGTCGAGGCCATGACGCTGGCCGACCGCATCGTCGTCATGAACAATCGCAAGATCGACCAGATCGGTACGCCGATGGAGATCTACGAACGCCCGGCGACCAAATTCGTCGCGGGTTTCGTCGGCGCGCCGGCGATGAACTTCGTCGATGCGACGCTTGACAGATCCGGCGAGAACGCCACGGCCAGGTTTGCGGACGGCGTCTCGGTGCAGACCGAGATCGCCTCCAGCCAACTGACCGATGGCAAGTACACTTTCGGCATCCGTTCTGAAGACGTGCGCATCGTTGCCGCCGGACAGGGCAATGCCGGCGGCGTGGTCGATGTGCTCGAGCGGCTCGGCGAACGCACCCTGATCTACGCGCGGCTGGGCGATGGCCAGCAGATCGTCGGCTCGGATGCCGGCAACAGCCGCGTCGCCGTCGGCGACAGAATCGGGCTCGCCTTTGACGGCCAGAAATCGCATCTGTTCAACGAGACCGGCCGCGCCTGGCATGCGAGGGAGGCCTGAGATGGCTGACCGGCTGGCGATGTCCCCAACCGCGACACTTGCTGTCGGCGTCAGAGCCCCTACCGCCGACATCTATGCGCCGCAATGGCGAAACGTCATTTTCGTTGCGCCATTCTTGTTCTTCTTCACCACGCTGCTGCTCTTCCCGCTGCTCTGGGGGATGTGGCTGAGTTTCCACAAGGCCGACACGTTCTCGTCCGGAAATTTTGTCGGTCTCGGCAATTACGCCAGGCTGTATCACGACAAGGTCTTCCTGCAATCGATCTGGAACACCTTCTATTTCGTGCTTCTGACGGTGCCGACGCTGGCGCTGATCGGCCTTTTCCTGGCGCTTTGCCTCAACCGCCGCACGCGCACTGCCGCGGTTTTGCGGACGCTGTTCTTTTCCTCGTCGGTGCTGTCGGTCACCATCGTCACGCTGATCTGGCGCATCGTCTTCATTCCGAATGTCGGCCTGTTGTCGACGATCTACGGATGGTTCGGCGCAACGGCTCCGGCCTTCATTTCCGACCCCAGCCTTGCGATGATCGGCATCGCCATTGCCACCATCTGGTGGTGCATCGGCCTGCCGATGATGCTCTTTCTCTCGGCGCTCCAGCAGATTCCACAGGATATTTACGAGGCGGCAGCGCTGGACAATGCCAATCGCTGGCAGACGCTACGCTCGATCACGCTGCCGTCGATCAAGCGGACCTTCATCCTGGTGATCATCATCCAGATCGTGCTGCAATTCCAGCTGTTCGGCCAGGCCTGGCTGATGACGCGCGGCGGTCCGAACAACCTGACCAAGCCGATCGTGCTCTACATCTACGATACCGCATTCCGTCGCTGGGATCTCGGCCTGGGCGCCGCCGCATCGGAAATCCTGTTCATCCTCATCCTGGTCGCGGCCATGGCCCAGTACCTGGTGACACGCAGCAGGGGAGACCAGGCATGAGCGCCACAGCAGCTTCCATCAAGGGCCGGGCATTTGGCGACCATTTGTTATTGGCCCTGGTCATCCTGCTTTCGATCGTCATGATCGCGCCGGTTCTGTGGGTCATCGGCCTGTCACTCAAGGACAATACGGAGCTGATGGCCGATCCGAATTCGGTGTTTCACGCGCCCTATACGCTGAAGAACTACATCAACACCGTCGGCACCTCGTCGGTGTTCATCTGGGTGCGCAACAGCATCATCGTCTCGGGCGGATTGACGCTCGGCACGTTGATCCTGTCATCGCTCGCCGGCTACGGCTTTGCACGGCTGAATTTCCCCGGCCGAGACGTGCTGTTCGTGATCGTGCTGTTCGGCCTGGCGGTCCCGGAACAGGCCGTGCTTGTCGCCCGTCACCAGATCTTCAGCATGCTGAAGTTCCACAACACCTATCAAGGGCTCATTCTGCCGGGCCTTTCGGCTCCGTTCGGTGTCTTCCTGATGACCCAGTATTTCAAGGCCATCCCGAAGGAGTTGGACGAAGCCGCCATGCTCGATAACGCCAGCCGGCTCAGAATTTTCTGGAAGGTGCTTCTGCCGCTCACGCTGCCTGCGCAGGCGACGCTCGGCATCTTCACCTTTCTCGGCGCCTGGAATGACTACTTCTGGCCGCTGATTTCGGCGACGAGGAAGGACATGTTCACGCTGACGGTCGGCATGGCCTCGACCCAGACCAACTTCGCCCAGTCCGAAGGCATCGGCTTCCTGATGGCGCAGGCGGTGTTCGCCGGTGCACCGATCCTGATCGTCTACCTGTTCTTCCAGAAATACATCGTCACGGCAGTCTCCGGCGCTGCGGTGAGATAACGAAGATTGCCTGACGGCCGGGGGAATGCGCAGCAATTGAAGCACGAAAGCCAATCCAGGGTGGAGCGGCGGAAACTCAGTAGGAGGAACTGATATGAAACTGAAGAAAATACTGTTTGCCGCAGTCTCTGCGGGCGCAATGATGCTCGCAAGTCCAAGCTTCGCGGCCACGGAGCTGAGCGTGCAGCGCTTTTTCGGCGCCTGCGATGCCGATTTCGGCACCAACACCGATGCCACCAAGGCCGTTGGCGAATGCGGCATCATCACCTCGCTAATCAACAAGTTCAACGCCGACAATCCCGATGTCCATGTCAACGTCACCACCGTGGAATGGCCCGGCTATGATCAGCTGACCGCGCAGTTCGCTTCAGGCGACGCTCCGGACATCGTCACGATCCATGAATCCGTACTGTCGGATTATCAGTCGAAGGGCCTGTTGATGCCGCTCGACGATCTCTTGAAGTCGGTCGGCGTGACACCCGACGCCTTCACCGACGCGGCACGCAATGGCGCCACCAAAGACGGCAAGGTCTATGGCCTGCCGATCGACAGCTGGACGATGCTCTATCACGTCAACATGGATCTTTTCAAACAAGCCGGCCTCGTCAATGCCGACGGCACGCCGATTTTTCCAAAGTCGCCCGAGGAACTGCTCGCCCAGGCCGAACAGTTCAAGCAGAAGACGGGCAAGCCTTATTTCGTTCAGAACCTGACCAATGAGACTGCACTCTACACACGCAACCTCTACACCTATCTTTTCCAGCAGGATTCCGATTTCTTTGCCGATCCGAAGCACGTGAAGTTGAATACGCCGGAAGCCAAGAAGGTCGTCGAGATGTACAAGGCGATCTTCGAGAAGGGCTACACCACCAAGGATCTCGATTATGGCGGCTCGATAAACGCCTTCCTTGCCGGCGAGGGTGGCGTCCACCTTAACGGCACCTGGGTGGTCGGCGATTACAACGCCCAGTCCGAGACCAAGGGTACGGCGCTCAACAAGGGCGGCTATGCGGTCTATCCGTATCCGCAGCTGTTTGGCGGCGCCCATGCGCAATATGCCGACGGCCACACTTGGGCCGTTTCGCAGAAAGACCGCACGCCTGAACAGATCGCGGCCATCGGTAAATTCCTGAAGTTCTTCGCCGACAACGACTTCGAATGGTCACGCACCGGTCACCTGCCGGCCTATAAGGCCGTCATCACCTCGGACGCCTTCAAGGCCCTGCCGCATCGCAACACGATCTCTGCGGTCGCCGATCTCGGCAGGCCGCTGCCGTCCGCCGTACAGCGTCAGTTTGCGATCCAGGACATTATCGGCGAAGAGATGAGTGCAGCAATCAGTGGCCAGAAGGACGTCGACACCGCCCTTGCCGACATGGAAAGCCGCGTCAACGAATTGCTCGCCAACATTTGATCACGGGTTTCGAAAGGCCCCTCCCAAGGCCCCCCGCGGCTGGAAACGGCCGCGGGTTTTTGGTGAGGCAGTGATTTTGGTGAGGCAGTGATTATTGTCCTCGAATTGCGCGCGACTTGCCGGTGGCGACCGGGTCAAACACGCCAACCACGGCGCCGCAACCTCGGCAGCAGCCGACGCAAGCCCTGGCCGGAGGATTCGGTTAGAGCGGTTCCTGATTTGACGGAATCGAAGGGGATTCCGGATCAGTCGGTTTTGTGATTCAAGATGCTGGCTGGAGTGGAGGCCAGCATCGGATGACGCGACCTCTTTCGGATGATCTTCGCGAACGTGTTGTAGCGGCGGTTTTGGGTGGCGAGAGCCGCCGGTCGGCCGCGAAACGGTTCGGCATTTCGGTTTCGGCGGCGGTGAAGTTGTTGCAGCGCCATCGGGCGACTGGCTCGGTTGCGCCTGGCAAGATGGGCGGACATCGCAAGAGGGTGCTGGAGCCGCACCGTGCCTTCATCGAGGCGCGTGTGCGAGACGCCGCATCTGACACTGCATGGTCTGAAGGATGAGTTGGCCGCACGCGGGGTCAAGGTCTCGCACAACGCGGTCTGGATGTTCTTGAGGCGCGAGGGCCTGAGCTTCAAAAAAAACGCTGTTCGCCCTTGAGCAGGCGCGCGCTGATATTGCCCGCAGGCGTCAGCGATGGCGCTCTTGGCAGGCCGGCCTCGATCCGCAGCATCTGGTCTTCATCGACGAGACCTGGATCAAGACCAACATGGCTCCGCTGCGCAGTTGGGGGCCGAAGGGCGAGCGGCTGCGCGGCTTGGCCCCGCACGGCCACTGGCGCACGCTGACCTTCCTCGGCGCGCTGCGCTGCGATAGGCTCGCGGCACCTTGCGTCTTCGACGGGCCAATCAACGGCCAATGCTTCCGCGCCTATGTCGAGCAGCAGCTCATCACCGTGCTGAAACCCGGCGACATCGTCGTCATGGATAATCTGGGAAGTCATAAGTCGGCGGCCATCAGGCAGATGATCAAGGCGGCCGGCGCCAGGCTTTGGTACCTACCGCCCTACTCCCCAGACCTCAATCCGATCGAGCAGGCCTTTGCCAAAATCAAACACTGGATGCGCCAAGCTCAGAAACGTACCGTCGAGGACACTTGGCGCCACATCGGCCACCTCGTTGAAACGATCGAGGCAACCGAATGCAACAACTACTTCGCAAACGCCGGCTACGCTTCCATCAAAACGTGAAAGGCTCTAGAACGCCGCGGCCATGGGCATTGCGACCTTGTTGGGGATCTGGATGTCGATCTCCAATCTCGACGTCGTTTCGCCGTGATCCATGCTCACCTGCAGGAAATCCTGGTCGACCTGAACATGCCGGGCGATCACCGCCATGATCTCCTCGCGCAACACCGAGACGAGATCGGGCTGGTTGCGGCTTCGACGCTCGTAAGCCAACAGCAGTTGCAAGCGCTCGCGCGCCACCGGCGCGCTGCCGCGGCGCTTGAAGATATCGAGCAGGTTCATGCTGCCCTCCTTCCCAACAGCCGGTCGAGGAGGCCCCTCCGCTCGAAAGGCAGAATGACCGGCAGGTCCTCGCCCTCGAGTCTTCTTGCCGCGTCGATATAGGCGCGTGCGGCGGGGTTGGTGTTTTCGCTGAGCGTAACCGGCGCGCCCACATTGGATGCGCGCAGCACGTCCTGGCTCTCGGGAATTATTCCCAGCAAGGGCGTCGACAGGATCTCGAGCACGTCATCGATGCTGAGCATCTCGCCGCGGGCAGCGCGCGCAGCATCGTAGCGCGTGACGAGCACGTGTTTGGCAATCGATTCACCCTGCTCGGCTTTCATCGTTCTGGAGTCGAGCAGGCCGATGATGCGATCGGAATCGCGGACCGAGCTCACTTCCGGGTTGGTGACGATTACCGCCTCGTCGGCAAAGCGCATGGCAAGTTGCGCGCCCCGCTCTATGCCGGCGGGACTGTCGCAGAAGACGTAGTCGAAAACCGAGCGCAGCTTGTCGATGACATCGGCGACGCCTTCCTCGGTGAGAGCATCCTTGTCGCGCGTTTGTGAGGCCGGCAGCAGGAACAGCGTGTCGAGTCGCTTGTCACGGATCAGCGCCTGCGAAAGCTTGGCGGTTCCCTGAATGACGTTGACGATATCGAAAACAACGCGCCGCTCGGCACCCATGATCAGATCGAGGTTGCGCAGGCCGACGTCGAAATCGACGAGAGCCACCCGCTTGCCGGTTTTCGCGACCGCGGCGCCGAGAGCGGCCGTCGAGGTCGTCTTGCCGACACCCCCTTTGCCGGATGTGACAACCACTACCTTGCCCATATTTGTGCCTCCAATGTTGTTAGTTGAGCGGTGCGACGCAAAGTGCGCCGTCCTCGAGAAAGGCCTGTACCGGCCTTCCTCGCGAGGAGGCGTCCATCTCCTCGGCAGTGCGGTACCAGCCGTCCACCGCCAGAAGTTCGGCTTCGTTTTTCCGGCAAAAGATGCGAGCCGCGGAATTTCCCGTGGCGCCGGCGAACGCACGTCCACGCAGCGTGCCGTAGACGTGGATTGATCCTCCGGCGACGATCTCGGAACCGGAACTGACGGAGCCGACAATGACCACATCGCCATCGGGATGAAAGATCGACTGGCCGGAGCGGATC
The DNA here is from genome assembly GCF_040318825.1 of Mesorhizobium sp. M1006. Classification (NCBI taxonomy): domain Bacteria; kingdom Pseudomonadati; phylum Pseudomonadota; class Alphaproteobacteria; order Hyphomicrobiales; family Phyllobacteriaceae; genus Mesorhizobium; species Mesorhizobium sp. M1006. Next base: position 28,999 of record NZ_JAMYMZ010000006.1, on the reverse strand, counting down.
GGTGCCTTGATCATCAATGAGTTCGGCGCCTGCGGTTCTTCCGTCTTGGCCTCAGCGGCGGCCTTCGGGTCCGGCTGCACGTAAAGCGCATCAGCGGTGGCCTCCTTGGCGCCAACGAGGAGCGGCGGCAGATCGGCATCGAGCGCTACATTGCCATCGGCCTCGATCGCGTAGATGCGAATCCCGCGCTCCGCGAGCTGTAAGACCAGATCCCGCATCTCGCCCACCTCGGGCTTGAGTATATTCAGATCGAGCACGACCGGGCGGCCGGCAAAGAAGCCGGGGGAGTTTTCGGTCCAGTGATCGAGGCTTTGCAGCCATTCCCCTAGCGGAGCCTCAGGGGTGAGGGTGAAGGCTACAAACGAGCGCGCTCGAAAGCGTATGGACTTGTTTTGGATGGGAGCGACGCAGGTCACAGAGGCGAGTCCTTACTGATTGGTTAAGGCTAGCCCGGCATGGTTAACGAAAAGTTAATGGCGGCTTCCCGAGGCGTTGGCGGAGGCATTCTTTTTGTCCCCGATCGTCCCGGCGGCGCCCTGCTTCCGGTGCACGACGAGGTCCTCCTCGCGGCTGCCTGGAGGCGCCTCCAGTTCACGAGGTCGGCCGACCGGTATATTGTTGTCGGAACGCCGGGCCTATTAAGGAGTTATCGATTTGACAAGTGTTGCCAAGGGGCCTGTCGCGGATCGCGGTCGCGCTACCTATGACCTTGGCGCGACCGCCATCTTTGCTTCCAAATCAGACGCGCGCTTTCACTATTGCCTGTATGTGCCTCCCGCGGTTGGGGAAGGGGCCAAAGTCGATCTGATGGTCGCTGTCCATGGCACCGGCCGCACCTCTTTTCTTGGATTCCGCGACGCGTTTTCCGAGTTCGGACGCTGGAACGGCTGCGCCGTTTTGTGTCCGCTGTTTCCAATCGGCGTTCTCGGGGATGATGCCCGCAGCGGGTACAAATATTTGCTCGAGGGCAACATACGCTACGATCAGGTGCTGCTCGCCATGGTTGAGGAGGTCAGCGCCAAATACAGTCAGGATTGGAGCCGCTTTGCCATGTTCGGATTTTCCGGCGGCGGACATTTCACGCATCGTTTTGCTATCCTGCATCCCGACAGGCTCTGGGCGGCCTCAATCGGCGCGCCAGGCTCGGTGACCTTGCTCGATCCGACGCATGACTGGTGGGTGGGCATTCGCGATCTGCCGGAGAAGTTCGGCATCACCTTCGATGCCGCAGCGCTGGCAAAAGTGCCTTTCCAGATGATCGTCGGCGGCGCTGACCTGGAGACTTGGGAAATCACTCATGTCCAAGGCAGCACCCATTGGATGCCAGGCGCCAACGATGCCGGGCGAACACGGCCGGAACGCCTCATGGCATTGTGTCGATCGTTCGAGGAGGCGGGTGTGCGCGTGCGCTTCGATTTGCTGCCAGGCATATCTCATGAACGGGACGCGGTTCTCGATTCGGTCAAGGATTTCCTCGCCCAACAACTCAAGGAACGAGGAAACGTCTCACGATGAATTCGTTGCGCCCCAGCCCGTGAAGAGATTATCGCAATCAAAGCCCGACTACGTCGACCGCATCCAACGCCGATTTGCTGCCAGTGCGTAACGACTAGAGCAACGCTTCGTATTGATTGCCAATCTTGTCGACTGTGAAATCCACCGCCCTGTTTTTCAGCACGGCAGCAGGGGTGGGGTGGTCCAGCGTCTCGGCCATCGCCTTCGCCAGGGCCGCGGCGTCACCGACCGGCACCAAGGTGCCGAAGCGGCCGTCACCGAGTATTTCGCGCGGGCCGTGCGGAGCATCGGTGGAGATTACGGGGACACCAGCGGCCATGGCCTCGACCAAGACGTTGCCAAAGCCTTCGCTCGTGGATGTAAGGACGAACAGATCGGCTGCGGCGTAACAGGCTGCGGGATCGTTGACGTAGCCGGCAAAGAGTACGTCCTGGCCAATGCCGATCTGCTCGGCACAGGCGTGCAATTTGGCAGCCAGCGGACCTTCGCCGAAGATGACAAGCCGGGCAGGGCGGCCGGCGCGCAGGGCAGCGAAGGCCCGCAGCAAAGTCCGGTGGTCCTTGACCGGCACCAGGCGTCCCGCGGTGGCGATGACCGGGCCATTGCCCATCGCCGCCAACGCTGCCTGCCAGGCATAGGAATTCCTCTGCGGTGCTACAGCCGGCGGCAGCGGGTTGTTGATGACGACAACCTTCGATTCGGGGAAGCCTCGGGCGATGATGTCACGGCCGACACCCGCCGAAACGGCGATGGCTTTGGTTGCGCGCGCTGCAACCAGCGCGGAAAGCCAGATCGCCAGCCTGGCGCCGAGGCCGCTGGCAGGCAGCGAGGCCGCGGCATGGAAGCTTGGAAAGAATTTTGCCCGGCTTCTGGCCAACATGAGTGACAGCGCCATCACCAGATTGGCGAATTCCGGGGCGCTATAGACCGCATCAGGATCAAGGCGGCGGAACAAATTTGCGCTTCGCACGATGCCTTTCAGCGTCGCCGACTTGGCGTAACCCTCGCCGCGCAAGGGAAGGCCGAAGTCGACCAGATGCACGGCAGCGGAACGCAGCGCGGCGTTAGGGCCTTCCGCGTTCCAGGTAAAAAGCGTGACCTCGTGGCCACGCGATGCCAGTTCATTTGCCATCAGGACGAAAACACGTTCGGCGCCCCCGCCCCTCAGGCTGGCGATGTGGAAAACGATGCGCTTCACCATGCCTTGCTTCAGGCTCGGCTGGCGGCAACGCCTGATCGGGTCGGCGGCCGGCGCATGTCGCGGATGATGCCCATGCCGATGGCCAGCAGCATCCCCAGGGCAAAGCCTGCGAACGCTCCGGCGCCTGCCACCAGGGCAGTGCGCGGGGGCCATGAGCGCGCGGGCGGGGGCACCGCGGTCGAAATCACCTGTACGTTTGTGGTGTCGATCTGCTCGCGCTCGCTGATTTGGCGCGCACGTGACAGGAAGCTCTCATAGACCGCTCTCTTGGACGCGGCATCGCGTTCAAGTTCACGCAGGGCGACCTCGGATTCGCTGTCGGTGAATACATTGCCCTTCAGATCGTTCATCCGGGCGTTGAGAGAAGCCAACGAGGCCCGGGCCTTGTCCAGGCTGGCCTTTGCCGTGCCGACGGTGCGGGAGAACTCGGCCCGGAGTTGCGAGTTGACGGTCTCGAGTTCCGTCCTGAGCCTGACAATCGTCGGGTGGCGCGGACCGAAGGTCATCGACTGTGAGTCGATCTGCTGCCGCAGGCTGTTTGACCTGTCGCGCAGCGCAGCGAGCGCTTCCGAAACCGTGGGGTCGGGATTGGCCCCGTTGATACCGGAGGCAACCAGGGCGTCGTAGCTTGCCTGCGCGGCGATGACACGCGATTGCGCATCGACGATTTCGCCATTGAGCTGCGTCAGCGTCTGCGAACTGACGAGCTGGCCATTGCTGGACGACAGGTTGTGGCTGCGCCTGTAGCTCTCGACCTTCTCTTCGGCTGCCTGCACGTCGCTCTTGAGTTGGCCAAGCCGGCTGTCAAGGGCAGCCGCGGCACGGCTGGCGCCGGCAGCTTCGGCCTTAGCCAGTTCTTCCTGGAAGTTTTTGACTATGGCCTGCGAGATCAGGATCGCCTTGGCGGTGGTTTCCGCAGATACCGAGAGGGTTGTGACAAATGAGGTCGGATCCGCGATGGCGTCTACCCGGTCCGCCAGGTTCTTCAAGGCGATGAGCCTCGGGTCGGGCTTCGCCACAGCGCCGGACGAGGATGTGCTCCGGTCCGGATCGAAAAACTCCGGATCGTGAGTCAGATTCAGTTCGTCCACCACACGGGAAAGCACGTTGCCCGAGGTCAGGATGCGCTGCTTGCTGCGCGTGCTGAGCAGCTGGCTATCGACCTGGCCCGGTTGCGAGTAGAGGTCGTTTTCCACAACCTGCAAATTGGATGGGTTGATGAGGACCTCGGTCGTGACGGTGTAACGCTGCTTGCTCAGCAATGCATAGGCGCCGCCGACAATGCCGCCGATTACCGCCAGCATGAAGGCCAGGGCGAGGCCGGCCCGCAGCCAGACGAACAGGCGTCGAAAATCGAGCTCGAGGAAATCGCCGATCTTGTCCAGGGTCACCGTTGCGACAGGCTCTGGAGGTTGCGGCGTCACCGGCGCGGAGCTTAGCCCCGCGACTGGGCCATGCTGTTGCAGCAATGCCCTGCGCCGTGCATTGGCGATACGCTCGAATGCACTGTTATTGGAAGCCGTCGCGGAGATAGGGGGTGTGCCGGAACCGGCAGACATGGTGACAACCCTTGTTAAATCATTACGCTTGGCCTGCTCTACAGAAACATCGTTAACATCTTATTTTCCAAGTTGGCCCATTTTACCGCTCTCGCTGTCCGTCCGGCGGACGTTGAAGGGGTCTCGTTGCCCGGAATGCTGTTTGAATACCTTCACCTGGATGGGCCATGAGCTATCCCGCTGCCGCATCGGAACGATTGTTGCCCAGTCGAGCGCGCCGTGAGAACGCGCTGTCGCTGCTGTTTTTCCTATGCGCCGCCTTCGCGCTCCTGCTTCGCTTTACGGTGTCGCCGCAGGTGATGAACATGGTCGTCGACTATACGGCCCAGGGGGGCTCGTTCTACGAGAAGCTGCATTTCGGCACCTACGCGATCTTCCTGGTCCTTGCCGTCGTTCTTTTCAGCCGACCGTTTCTGCTGCAGGGCGACGAAATTGGGATATTCAAAGCGTTGATTCGCTTTTCGGTGCTGATGTTCGCGCTGGTGCCCTATCTGTTCGTCACCGGCCGTGCGGGCTCCTCCGGGTTCATCATCGATTCTTATCTGGTGGCCGGCGCCGCAGGCCTGTTGATGCTGGCCTTGAACGCGGAAGTGCGGCGGGCGTTGGGCGACGTCGTGCTTGGAATGGTGATCCTCAGCGCTGTGCTCGGCACGATCGAAGCGGTGACTCAACATCGATTTATGCCTTACGGTCTCAACGAACTGCAGTTCAGGCCAATTGGCCTATCGGCGCACCCGCTGGCACTAGGCGCGCTCTGCGCCACAGCCATCGGATTCGTGCCGCTGACGCGCTGGCGCATATGGGTGCGGGTGGCATCGATTCTCGTGTTGCTCGTCGGTTGTGCTGCGTCAGGCGCCCGCGCCGCCCTGATGCTCGCTGCGGGAGAAACCCTCATTCTGCTGCTGTTCGTGCCTTGGCCGCGCCTGACTCTCAAGCACCAGCGGCAGGCCAAGTCCGTCGTGCTGCTGTTCGCCCTGGTGAGCGGCGCAGTGCTGGTGGCCATACTATTTTCGGGCGGGCTGCTGAATCGATTCGGCAACACGATCTTTGACGAGAATTTCATGGCGCGGGTGACGATCTACCAGATATTCGGACTTGTTAGCTGGAAAGACGTCCTGTTTGGCATGAACGTCGACGACCTCCTGGCGATCGTCAAAGAGAAGCTGCATCTGCCCTATATCGAGAGCGCTCCGGTGGTCATCACCATGCTATTCGGCTTGCCGATAGCTGTGCTCTTCATAGTGCTGGTATTCTGGTTCATTTTTCGGCTGCTGCGCGCGGCGCCGCTGCCAGCATGGATCGGCACCATGACATTCCTGCTTGCTGCGCTGTCGAACAACGCGCTCTCGTCAAAAGCGCCGGATATTACGACTATCGTGGTGTTGCTGCTTGCCTATAGAAACGTGCCGTATAGAAACCAGCCGAAGAGCACGTCTTCGACCGCTGTCGCATCCGAGCCGAAACTGGATCGGCTTGGATAGGCGCAGGCTCCAGACGCATCAGCCGGCGCTATCCACAACCTCGACATTGCCTGCGCGATTGAGCGTGTGGATGCCCGCCCGCGCCCACGCCGGTCCTGGGCCGATCGGATGGGGCGGTGCAAACAGGACATCGAAGTCGTCAAGGCGATCCAACCGCATCAATCCCAGGCCGCCGCCATAGGCTCTAGACCCGTTTTGCACGGGCAGCAGCAAAGCGTCGCCCTGGCGGATGAAAGCGCCGCCCGGCCGAGTGGCCGAGTGATCGACGGCGATGGGATTGAGGGCATGCGCGACCCAAGGCCCACGCAGCGCAGGGGCGGAATAGACCGCCATCGTGTCGGACGCGCTACCGTGACCGAACCGCCCCGTCCCCAACAGCCAGAAACGGCCGTCGGATTCGAGCAGCGTGGCGTCGTTGAAATCCCTGTCCGTCATCAGCACCGTATCGCGTACCCAGCGATCCGGAAACTGCACGGCACGGTAGAGCACCAGTTCTCGCGCCGTAGCGCTTTCAGGGATCATGAAAATCTCGCCGGAGTGAGCGAACACCTGCGGATATGACAGATGATGCGCTTCCTCCAGCACCACTTTCGGTACGCCGAAAGTGCCGTCGGTGCCAAGTTCAGCGACGGAAATCACCCCGCGGCCGGTGGAGTAGGGAAACTCCTCGACAAACAGAAAATGACGGCCGTCGCGCTCGAGAACGAACGGATCGGCGTAGAAGCGCTGCCCGTCATCGGCAAGCACGGTGAAGGGCTTACCATCCAGCAGTCCGGTTTCGGCGACGCCTGGACCGTCGATCAGCCGATAAGCAACCTGCCAATAGAAGGGACGCCGACCACGTCGCAGTTTTTGCACGGCGCGGTCGACTAACCCCCTGCCGAAAAAGGGCAGATAGTGCCCGATAAATCCGCCTTTCTGCAGGGGCGGCGCCGGGCTCTCGGCAATCGGCGCAAGTTTGCCCGCGGAAAAGCGGGCGACACATTGGGCAATCAGGGAGATGGCGCCGGCGAGCAGGTCGTTGCTGGTTCGGGACAGCCACAACCGGTCGCTGATCATCGGCCGCGCCCTGGCGACGGCAACGCCGTCGAGGCGCGCGGTGAGTTCGGGCAGCCGCCCGCTCGCCAGCATCTCGGTCATGCCTGCGGCAAAGCTGCTTTGGCCGCAAAATTCGAGCGTCAGGACAGGCGTGCCGCGTCGTGCGGCGGTAGCCGTGAGATCGACTATAAGATCGACTGGGCCGGTGTCGCCGGACGGCAACGGCCGGGAACGGCTTGCCAGTGAGGGGCCGAAGCGCCGGCCCTCGAGCGCCAGCACATTATCCATCGTGCGCGCATTGGGTTCAGGCGTCGGCGCGCGGCAACTCGAAACCGCATGTCCAGCCGCACTCAACCGCGCCAGAAGCTCATTTTCCCAGCGCCGGGATGGGTCGGCGTGGCCGATGATTAAAATATTAGTCAATCCAATATATTCTTTTTCAAGACTACTGCCATAGACTACTTGTCAGCCCAACCTTTCACAAGAGTTAAACCGGGAGAACGCGGCCTTGGTTGTTAATCATATATTAAGAATTGAGATCACGAAGGCGCTTTCCGGCGCTATTATGACTCTTGCGGGCAATAGTCGGCATGTCCCGAAGGCTGCAGGCGACCAGGATCAGCGATGAACGTCCTTTCACGTCCAAAACTGCCATCCAGGCAGAAACTGCTGATCGTGTTCGGCACTAGGCCGGAGGCACTCAAATGCTTTCCAGTGGCGCGTGCCGCCCTCGCTCATCCAGGCTTCATCACCGAAATATGCATAACCGCCCAGCATCGTGAAATGGTCGACCAGGTTGTCGAGCTGACCGGCTTGCCTGTGCACCACGATCTCAACATCATGCAACCCGGCCAGTCGCTGTTCGATGTGACCTCGCGCGTGCTCCTGGGCATGGCCGAGGTGTTGGACAAGGCGAAGCCCGATATCGTCATGGTACAGGGCGACACCACCACGGCAATGGCCGCGGCTCTTGCTGCCTTCTACAAGCGTATCCCCGTCGCTCATGTCGAAGCAGGATTGCGCAGCCACAACATCAACTCGCCGTTTCCTGAAGAACTGAACCGCAAGATTGCCGGCGACATCGCCACCTGGCATTTTGCGCCGACCGTTCAAGCGCGCGACAATCTCATCGCCGAAGGAAAGGCCGAAAGCACCATCTTCGTGACCGGCAACACGGTGATCGACACGCTGTTGCATTTTTCAAGCGCGATCGATGCCGACAGGCTGATGAAGGCGAAGCTCGCTGCCAGCTTCCCCTTCCTCGACCCTTCCAAGAAGATGATCCTCGTCACCGGACATCGCCGCGAGAATTTTGACGGCGGCATCCAGCGCATCTGTACGGCGTTGAAGGGATTGGCGGCGCGCGGAGACGTGCAGATCGTCTACCCTGTCCATCCAAACCCCAATGTGCGCTCGGTGGTCAACGCAGAGCTGGAAGGCGTGCCGAACATCCATCTGGTCGAGCCGCAGGACTATCTGCCGTTCCTGTACCTGCAGAAGCAGAGCTATCTGGTGCTTACCGATAGCGGCGGCGTGCAGGAAGAAGCGCCTTCGCTCGGCAAGCCGGTGCTGGTGATGCGCGAAAATACCGAGCGACCCGAGGGGATCGTGGCCGGCACCGCCCGCCTTGTCGGCACCGATGTCGAGAAAATCCTGTTCAACGCCAATCGCCTGCTCGACGATCAGGCTGCCTATCGCGGCATGGCGGAACGACACAACCCATATGGCGATGGCCGGGCCAGTAACCGGATTGTTGAGGAACTGCTGCATCATGGCTGAAATCAAAACCGTTTCCGTAATCGGCATGGGATATATCGGCCTGCCGACCTGCGCCATTTTCGCCAGCCGCGGGCTCAACGTCATTGGCGTCGATGTCAACGGAGCGGTGGTCGAGAAGGTCAATCGCGGCGAAATCCACATCGTCGAGCCGGACCTTGACGGTCTGATCCAGAAGGTCGTGGCGAACGGCAAGCTCATGGCCTACAGCACGCCGCAGCCGGCGGACGCCTATATCATCGCCGTGCCGACCCCGATGACCCACGATCATAAGCCGGACGTAACCTACGTGCTCGCGGCGGCACGAAGCATCGCCCCCGTGCTGAAGCGCGGAGACCTTGTGGTATTGGAATCGACATCGCCGGTTGGAACCACGCGTATCATGACCGGGCTGCTTGCCGAGTTGCGGCCTGATCTCAAATTTCCTGTCCAGCATGGCGAAGACGCCGATGTGCTGGTCGCCTATTCGCCCGAGCGTGTGCTGCCGGGAAAGGTGCTGACCGAGCTGATCAACAACGATCGCTCGATCGGCGGATTGTCCCGCAAATCGTCGGAGCGGACCGCGGCACTCTATTCAACCTTCGTCACCGGCGATCTGTTCATGACGACGGCCGAAAGTGCTGAGCTGGTGAAACTGACCGAGAACGCGTTCCGCGACGTCAACATCGCCTTCGCCAACGAGCTTGCTGCAGTGTGCCAGGACCTGTCGCTCAATGTCTGGGAAGTGATCGATCTTGCCAATCGGCACCCTCGCGTGAACATCCTCCAGCCGAGCCCGGGCGTTGGCGGTCACTGCATTGCGGTCGATCCATATTTTATCATTGACGCCGCACCCAACAGCACGCGGCTGATGGCTTCGGCACGCCGGATCAATTCCGAACGGCCGATGTCGGTGGTCAGGGATATCGAGGCCTTGCTCGACCCCTCCCGCAAGCAAACGATCGCCTGTCTTGGCCTCAGCTTCAAAGCCAATATCGACGATCTGCGCGAGAGCCCGGCCGTCGAGGTGGTGAAGCTTCTGTCCGATAACCCCAATGTGAAGATCATTGCGGCTGAACCCAACACAAATGCGCTGCCGCATGAGCTCGAGGGCAGGGGCATCGTGTTCACCGACGCACTTTCGGCCATCGACAAGTCCGATATCGTCGTCCTCCTGGTCGACCATCGGCAGTTCAATCTGGTCGACCCCGAAGCGCTCAAGGACAAGAAGCTCGTCGATACGAGGGGTCTGTGGACGTGGCGCAAGGCACGCAAGCCCGACGCCCGCATCGAAGGCAAGAAACCAGAGGTCGCACAAGTGACGCTTGCAAGGGAGCAGGCCGCATGAACGCGCACGCCCCGGCATGGGCGCAGCATTCCCTGTTGGCATCACGGCGCCGGGAGTTCCTTGGTGCACCGATCCATGCGCTGACCATGGCCGAGACACTGGCCATCGCCGACGAGGCGATGACCCTGGGGCGGCCGCTGCATCATGTGGTCGTGAACGTCGCCAAGCTGGTGACCATGCGCCAGAATGCCGAGCTGCGCGAGGACGTGGCCGGGGCGGACGTGGTCAATGTCGACGGCATCGGCGTGCTTTGGGGTGCACGTCTGTGCGGCGTCGCGCTGCCCGAGCGGGTGGCGGGCGTCGACATCATGATCAATCTGCTGAGCCTCTGCGCGAAGCGTGGATTCAGGCCGTATCTGCTGGGGGCCGAACAGCACGTTCTCGACGCGGTTGTAGTGAGACTTGCCAAGGACCATCCGAGCCTCGTCATAGCGGGAATGCGCAACGGCTATTTCAAGCCGGAGGACGAGGCCGGGATCGTCGCGGCGATCAACGCCTCGGGCGCCGACTGCCTGCTGGTGGCCATGCCGACACCGCGCAAGGAACGCTTTCTCAAACGCTACCGCGATGAACTCGCCTCAAGCTTCGTGATGGGCGTAGGCGGCAGTTTCGACGTCTATGGGGGCAAGGTTGCCCGTGCGCCGAAGCTGATACAAGCGGCCGGCCTGGAGTGGCTGTTCCGCGTCGTCCAGGAGCCGCGACGCTTGTGGCGCCGCTACTACGACACCAACACTGCCTATGCGGGACTGCTGTGCCGGGAGTTCTGGGAGCGTCGCTGGCGCCGAAACGCCGGTTTATAGTTTCGCGTTCCCCCCACAAAACAGGCGTTGCCCCTGGACTTCGCTTTACGCGATCCGTAGCCGCGCTCGCAGCTGGGCGACGAATTGCGTCGCTGCCACGGGGTGGAACAACGAGGTCAGCCCGAAGAAAACCGCGGCGCCGGTGGTGCCGCCGGCGACAAGCGAGAAGATCGCCGGCACGTCGCCGGCCACCATGCTGGCAAGCTTGGCGGCCACCCCCGTGCTGAGCGAGATGATTACCGAAACACCGATGTCGCGCCACGGCACCGGCACCGGTGTGAGCCGCTCGCTGATGATGATGCAGGTTATGGAGCCCACCACCGAGCCCCCCGCCAGCGCCAAAGCGGCGCCGATCTCCGCCATCGGGGGGATCAACAGCAGGGACAATGCGATTGTTGCCACCGAGCCGAAGAGATTGGCGATGATCAGCAGCCACGGCCGCTTGTGCGCGTGCACCACGACGCCATAGACGAAGCTGGTGAGGTTGGCGCACAGCACGCTGAAGGCAATGATCGGAAACAGCAGGCCGAAGCGGCCGTGATATTGCGAGGGCAGCATGAGCTCGGTGATATCGCTGCTGAGCGCGACCAGCATCGCTGCAATCGGCAGGCAAAGCCGCATCATCAAGGCCATTAACTGCGACAGCAACCGACCCGATGCCGCGGGGCCATCCTCGTCGAACCGGCTAACCACCTCGGGAAAGGCGCCCATGTTGATGGCGTTGGCGACCATATCGATCGGCTGGCGGGCCAGCGCATAGGCTGCCGCGAAGATCGCCACGGCGCTGGCATCGTAATAGAACTTGAGGAACAGACGCTCCGCGCTGTTGAGCCCGAAGCCAACCAGCGCCATGATGATCAGCGGCACACCGAGCGCAAAGAAGTCCCTGTGGGTGAAACGCGGCGGACCGGCAACGAGCCGTCGCGATGCCATGATGCCCGCCACGATGCCGGCAATCAAGGCGCCGAGGCTCGAGCCGAGCGACACCGTCAGAAAGCTATCCTGAAAGACAAGGATAGCGCCGATCGGTAACGCGAGTTGCAGCAGGGCACGCAGGGCTTCTAGCATCGAATAGACCGAATGGCGCTGCTGCATCTGCAGCACCGTCAACGCGAAGCGGCTGATGGACCCGGCGACCAGATAGCCGCAGACTGCGATCGCGAACTCGATCCAGCGTTCAGGCACGATCACTGCCGACGCGCCTACCGATATGACCAGCGCCAGTGCCGTGGTGGCAAGCAACACCTGCCCGGCCAGCATCAGGCTGCCGCGGCTGACTTCGCCCTTGCCGCCAAGCCTGAGCAAGGCGATGCGCAGCCAGTTGGTGACGGCAATGTCGGTCATTTCCCCGACGGTCACCACCAGGGTGAGCAGGCCATACTCGGTCTGGTCGATCAAACGCGTCACGACGACCAGCAGGAGCAGCGCCGAAATTCGCGTCAGCAGGATCGCCGGAGCATAAATGAGCGTGGAACGGAGCAGCAAGGGCGTGTCCCTGGAAAACTCACCTTCGACTAGCCGCCGACTGGCGGAAAATCCAGCCCGATGACGCCGAAGGGTGAACAGATTCAGTTTGAACTAAAAGATTTGCCGTAAAACTTATCGGGAACGTTTGCTTTGCAGTTACCCGGTCTGTGTTATTTAGAGTACCATCATGTTGCAGCGCCTCATATCCGATCGAAAAATACATGTCCTGGTCGCGACGCCCTCGGGCGTTTCGGGGCAGGGCGGCATCGACCGCATCATGGGCGCGCTGAAGCAGGAGTTCGAACGGCAAGAAATCGCCGACATCGATGTGTGCTTCCTTGCCAGTCGTGGCCCGGGGCATGTCGGACTTTCGATCTTCTATATGCTCGGTTTTTGCTTACGGATGCTTAAAGCGCGTCTGGCTGGACGCGCCGATGTCATTCATATCAACATCTCGGTTTCCGGCAGCACCTACCGCAAGATGGTGATCGCCGCCTGCGCACGGCTGCTGTCGATACCCTATGTCCTGCACTTGCACGGGGCGCAGTATCAGACATTCTGGAAAGCCGACCGCGGTTTCATTAGCCGCCGTATCAAAGCTCTGTTCGAGCATGCCGATCGGGTGATCGTTTTGGGCAGGCTTTGGCGCGATTTCGTCGCCAGCCGGGCGCCGGGCGCAGCCGGCAATATCGTGATCGTGCCCAATGCGACCGAAGTCCCGTCGCTGGCCCATGTCGGCGGCGGCGACCATGTGCATATCCTGTTCCTGGGCCGCATCGGCGACCGCAAGGGCGTACCGCAATTGCTCGAGGCACTGCACCGCATGAGCCTTGTCAAGAATTGGCGCGCCACGATTGCCGGCGATGGCGAAGTCGAGGCGGCACGGGCAAAATCGGCCGCGCTGGGGATTGCAGACCGGATCGCCTTTCCGGGTTGGGTGGGACCGGACGATGTCGCATCGCTGATTTCTTCGGCCGATATTCTGGTTCTTCCATCCTTCGCCGAAAATCTGCCGATGTCGGTGATCGAAGGCATGGCAGCCGGTTTGGCGGTGGTGGCGACCCCGGTTGGCGCCGTCGAAGACATAATCACCGACGGGCAATCCGGGCTGCTGGTGCCGCCAGGCGATGTTACAGCGTTGACCGAGGCGCTGAGCCGCCTCGTGGAGAACCCGGCACTGCGGGCAAGGCTTGGTGCCGGTGCCATGGCCGTGCATCGGGAACGGCTTGAGCTCGCCCCGTTTGTCGGCGCAATCTGCGATGTCTGGCGGTCGGCCGCGTCAAGCCGTCAACCGGTCAAGCGCTGAGGCCGACGATCGCGGCGGCGCGTCGAGCCTGAATTCGCGGTGGAATATCTCCAAATTCAACAGCGCCCATATCAGCTTTTCGTGGTCTGCAGCACGCGTTGTGTGTTCCGAGACGATTTGATCTAGCTGTTTCGGACTCAGATAGCTGCGAATGACGGAGTGAGGCGAGCAAAGATGGTCATGCACGTAGTTCCTCATCGATCCGCGAAACCATTCGGCGACCGGTACCTTGAACCCGACCTTGCGGCGGCTGAGAATTTCCTCCGGGAGGATATTGGCCATGCTGTCGCGCAGGATCTGCTTGCTGTGCAACCAACCCAGCCTGTAGCGATCGGGCAATTTGCTAACGAATGAAACCAGGTCTCGATCGAGGAACGGCATTCTTCCTTCGATTGAACCGGCCATCATCATGTGGTCGCCTCGTTCCAGGAGATTGTCAGGCAGCCACGATGTCTGATCGAAAAACAGCACGCGGCGAAGATGGGAAGCCGCAGCGCTTGACGAGAACGGAAAGTCGTTGCGCTCATAACGGCGATTTGCGGACGCGCCGATCAGGCAGGCGCTCTGCTGCGCCGAAACGGCTCCAAACCAGGAGACCATCCGGGCGGCAAAGTCCCTTTCGCCCGCGGTGCGGGCAAATGTATCGACCTTGGCCGACGCGCCCGGCATGGCGCGTGCCAAAGGGGAAAGGACGTTATCGTGCAGCGAGGCTGGAACAAGCGACTGGTAGATCCCGGCCAGTGATTCCGCGCGATGCTTGGGATAGCCGCCGAGAATCTCGTCGGCTCCTTCTCCGGTGAGCACCATCTTGACGTCTTGCGAGGCTCGCTCCGACATCAGGTAAATTGGAATATCGCTGCTTTGCGAAACAGGTGCCCCGCGTTGGCGAACCATCGTCGGCAGATGATCCATCAGATCGCCTGGCTGGATTACAAGTTCGCAATGATCGGTCTTGAAATGATCGGCAACGCGTCGGGCGAATGCAAATTCGCTATAGGCTGCGTTGTCGAACCCGACGGAAAACGTGCGAATGGGCGTGGCGCTGTGCCTGGCCATCAGCGCGACGATAGCCGAGGAGTCGAGCCCTCCGGAGAGAAAGGCCCCAAAAGGTGCATCGCTGCGCATCCTGATCTCGACGGAATGGTCGAGCAATTCCAGAAATCGCCGCTTGGCGGTTTTTCCGTCGATCCGCTCGGTAACGGCCGCCTGGTCCGGAGGCGTATAGTAGCGCGTTTCCTTGACTACCCCTTGCGACCAGACAGCATAGCTTCCGGGATTGAGTTTGCGGATCTGTTTGAAGAGCGTGCGCGGTCCCGGCACATAACGCCAGTTCAGATACTCGTGCACGGCATCCAGATCGAGTTCCTGAGCATCTTGCTGCGATGACAACAATGCGTTGATCTCCGAGGCAAATAGCAGCAATTTTTCGCTTTGCATGAGGTAAAGCGGCTTTTCCCCGAAGGGATCCCGGGCGAGGATCAATTCCTGCCTCTGAGCATCCCAGAGTGCAAAGGCGAACATGCCGCTCAGCCGGTCGAACATTGACAAGCGCCACTGATCGTAGGCTCGGAGCAGCACCTCGGTATCGGAGCGCGTTCGAAAATGATGGCCAAGGCCGATCAGTTCCTGGCGCAGCTCGATGTAGTTATATATCTCGCCGTTGAAAATTATTTTGAGACGACCGTCCTCAATCTGCATCGGCTGATTCGACTCGGGCGCTAGGTCAATGATCGCCAGACGGCGATGAACCAATGCCAATTGTTGCTCGCCGGTATTCAGGTCCAATATCTCGGTGCCTTCGGCATCGGGACCGCGATGCCGCAATGCGTTTGACATTTTGGCGGCCCGCTCTTGTGGATTTTTAGCCCTTCGCCCGATCCATCCGGCAATTCCACACATTGTTCCCCCCTAGGCGCGCGCATTCCCCACTCAGTACAACAAATGTGTTAAACACTTCGTGCCAATACAACCCAACCGGGAGAAAGCTGCCACGGGCCGTTCCTCGATCGAGTCTGGCCGTCAGGGGTTGCCACCGGTTGTTCGCTGGTGAGGGCGAGTGATGGCACCTATGGCAGGCCCAATGCCTGCAGCATCTCCGGGTCGGGAACTGGGGGACCATCGGGCGGGATGAGGCTCATCCCATAGGGATTGGAGAACTCCCAGGCAGACCATGGGATCGCGAAGCGTTCGGCCTCTTGGCGCACTGCCTTGAGATAGCGCGAACGGTCGGCCTCAAAGGCGCCCATGCGGCCGTCCGCGGACATGAGGATAGCGCCGAATTCGCCCATGAAGAGCCGCCGGCTGGGAATGCCATGGCCTTCAGCCCAGTCGACAGCCTGGCGAAAGCTCGCCTCCAGTTGGCTCTGGCCCCAGTTCTGCTCGAAATAGTTCGCGATTGCTTGGCGCGCGGTGGCCATGTTCATGACCTGCTCGACCCTGCTCAAGCCGGCAGCGTCCATCCGCGCTCTAAGGGTTTCGGTCACCACTTCGGGTGTACTGCTGTCGGCCGGCCAGGGAAGTCCCGAAGCAAAGCTGATCGTGTCATCGGGCCGCTGGTGGGTGAAGCTGTGCGGCTCATACATATGGAAGCTGTAATAGAGGTTTGGGTCATCAAAGCCGGGGCTGAGGTTGACCAATCCGGCAATGCTGCCGCCGCAGGCGCCGGTTGCAACGATGGTAAGTTCGCTGTTGACCGCTCGAATGTCGTGGACGGTCCCTGCCATGATCCGCTGCCAGTGATCGCTGCCGCTCGCATCGCAAGGGTAGTATGCGGGCTCGTTGTAAGGTTCGAGGGCGACTTTGTCGGTGCCTATCTTGACCAGCATGGCGGCGACCGCCACAACCATGTGACGATAGCGGGCAACGCCCTCGCTGTCGGCGCCGCCATAGATCATCTCCATGCTGTAGTCGGGAACCTGAGTGACGCCATGCAGGTCGAAAACCACCTTGAGGCCGGTCGACGTGATCCGCTCGACGGCGGCGGCAAGTATGTCCAGCGCCTGCTGCCGCTTGGCGTCCCCGCTGGCAAGCAGCGGGCCGGGATCGACGCTCAGCCGGACGAAGTCGAAGCCCATCGATCGGATGTGGGCAAACACCTCCCCGGCCGGCCAGTCGGTGAGCGGCCTGCTTTCCGCAAGCCACTCCTTTTCGCTGCGATAGGGCGGCCAAACGTAGGTTCCGTCTTTCGCCACCGGCGACCAGTTGAGCCACTGATGCACGCCAACGCCGCGCTTGAGAGGGATGGGCTCTGCCTCGGCCGCCACAAGCAAGGCGAGCACCCAGGCAACAAAATACACCGCTTTTCGCATCGCTCCCTCCGCATGCTCGCGGGAGATATTAACCGCAACGAACGGGAAAGAAGATTGCCGGCCCGCAGCTTTTCGACGGCATGGTATACAAGGACCGAAACGTTGACGGGGCGTGCATGAGAATCGGCTGGTACATCAACCGATTGCGCAGCATGGGACCGGCCGAGGTGTTGCACCGGCTGGGCGAGCAACGTCGAAGGATCGCGTCGCGCCGCCGCGATGATGGGTGGGAACGCTATCCATCGCCGCAGTTGCACCCAGTGCTGCCCGGATTTCGCCATGCTGCGCTGGCAGCGACCGACGCTCAACGGCAGGCCATAGCGGCGGCCGCGCAAGAGATGCTTCATGGCCGGTTTTCGGCACTCGGGCGGACATGGCCAAAGCGTGAGCCCGATCGTTTGTTTCCTGCTGAGCTTTGGCGTCTTGATCCGGTAACCGGCAGGCTTTGGCCTGGCGCCGAGGCTCATACTTTCGATATCGATTTTCGCGATGGCGGCGACCTTGGCGATATAAAATATGTCTGGGAGATCAACCGGCTGCAGCAATTGCCAGTACTGGCTGCACACCTGCTCCTCAGCGAGGACAATCGATCCCGGAGTGCCATTGAGGCGGCAATCGGCAGTTGGCATTCCGCCAATCCGCCGTACCGAGGCATTGGCTGGGCTTCCGGCATCGAAGTAGCGCTGCGAGCCATCAGCCTGATCGTCACCCTGGACCTTATCGGTGACCGGCTTGACCCGGCGACGCTGCGGAAAGCCGGTGAGATACTCGCGGCAAGCGCCTATTGGCTGCCGCGGTTTCCGTCGCGATATTCCTCCGCCAACAACCATCTCGTCGCAGAGTTGGCTGGCGAATATCTGGTTGGCCTGGCGCTCGGGGCCGAATCCGAAATTGCCCGCAGCGCCCTCTTAAATGAGACGCACAAGCAGATTCTTGCCGACGGCGCCGGTGCCGAGCAAACGCCGACCTATGCAGCCTTCAGCGCCGAACTCATCTTGCTGTGCGCCGCCGCGGCGCGCCAGGCGGGAACGCCGTTTCCCTCGGCCGCCGAAGCGCGTCTGGGCGCCTTCGCCAATTTCGTCGGCTGGCTGCCACAGAAAGCCGCCCGCTTCGGCGACGACGATGAGGGCCATGTGCTGAAGCTGGGCGACGAGCCGAACTATATCCGATCCGTCGCGGCCGCCATCCACGGCTTACTGGGGACGCCGGGCAACGCGCCGGAGCCTGACGATTTTCGTTCGCTTTTCTTTGGTGCGCCGTCAGGCCCGGCGCCCGCGGTGCATGGCTTGCAGACATTCACGCAAGGCGGGCTCTCCGTCTGGCGCGGAGCAATGAATGGCCGCAATGTCGAACTGACGTTCGACCATGGACCGCTCGGCTATCTCTCGATAGCGGCGCACGGCCATGCCGACGCGCTGTCGCTCACCCTGTGCATCGACGATGAGCCGGTGCTGGTCGATCCCGGCACCTGGCTCTACGGTTCGGGAGGCGCATGGCGCGACTGGTTCCGCTCCACACCGGCGCACAACACGCTGAACATCGAGGGCAAGAGCCAAAGCACCATCGCTGGAAATTTCAACTGGTCGCACAAGGCAGTCGCATCGCTGGTGGAGAGCGAACCGGGACCGCACTGGAGGCTGAGCGCCCGGCATGACGGCTATAGAAGCCGCTTCGGCGTCGTGCATCAGCGCACTTTGGCGCGCCAGGCCGATGGCATCCTCATCACCGACCAACTGCTCGGCGGCAGGCGCCAGTCCGAGATCGTCTTCCAACTGGCCCCCGGCCTCCATGCCGACCGGCACGAAGATACGGTCGCGGTATTGCGCGGCGACGAGGTACTGTTGGCCATCCGCTTTCCTGATGCTGCTCTCGATATCGGCGCCGGCGGTGACATGCCGGGCCAAGGCGGTTGGGTTTCACTGCGTTTTGGCAGCAGGCAGCAAGCCGAACGCCTCGCCTGGCACGGTGAAGTGGGCGAAGCCGGGATCGATATCCATCTTGCCCCAATTCACCCGCCGCGACAGCAAAAACCGGTGCCAACGTAGAGTTGCCGCGTGAGTTCCAGCCGTATTCGACATTAATTACGTTTGGACATTTAGCGGTTTCGTTACCGTTGATCTGCTAGTCTCGCACCATCCAGCCTGCTTTGCCCGCTGCGCCCCGCAACAGCCACTGGTTGCAGGCGGCGTAGCAAGTTTGGCGGGAATTTTGTGCTTTGCTATTCGCGAGATCGCCTTCTTACGACCCCCAGACTGCCTTCTTACGACCAGGAGCCGCTGCATCAATGTTTTCCGAATTTGCCAGAGCGATTGTGGAAAAGCTTTCGAACGTCAATCTGACCACGCTCGGCCTGCTTCTCCTCACCGCACTGGGCAGCGCGGTGATCGCCTACTGGCGAACTGCCGAACATAAGTCCCTCAGGGACTTTTTCGACTTCGCCTTCCCACAGGAAGTCATCCTGCACCCGTCGGCGCGAGCCGACGCCATGTTCTGGATCACGAAACGGGCGATGATGCCTTTCCTGCTTATTCCTGCCGGCGTCACCTTCGTCGTCGCGGTGGGCTATGGCACACGCGAGGCAATTGGCTGGCTCCTTAACATCCACGCGCCGCTTCTCGGCGGCCCGGCGGGACCGGTGACGATCGTCATCTTCACCGCAACCATGCTGGTCGCCTATGATATTTCATACTACCTCTACCACGTCGCCCAGCACCGTTTCCCGTTCCTGTGGGAATTGCACAAGGTACATCATTCGGCCGAGGTGATGGTGGGGATCACCAAGGACCGGGTTCATCCGCTGGACGATCTGATGAACCGTATGTGGGATGGCGTCATCCCGGGCATCTGCTTCGGGATCTGGAGCCTGATCGCACTCGATCCGGTAGAGGTCGCTATCTTCGGCATCAACGTCTACGTCATCCGTAACATCCTGATGATGGACTTTGTTCGTCACACGCATCTCAAGATATCGTTCGGCCCGTTGAACAACATCATCCTGTGTCCGCACTGGCACCAGGTGCATCACAGCATCGACCCTCGTCATTATGACAAGAATTTCGGCCTGCTTTTTTCGTTCTGGGATCGTCTGTTCGGAACGCAATTTGTCCCGGAGCCGGATGAAGACCTGAAATTTGGCCTGGTCGATCGCGATGTGCGCGATTACCAGTCGCTCTTTGGGCTCTACATCCTGCCGCTCAAGAAGATGGCAAGGCATGTCATGCGACTGTTTCACAGACGGCCCAATGTGGTCGCGCAGCCACAGGACAGTTCTCCTTCATGAACACCGCTGTTTCCATCGACGTCCTAAGCGCGGAGCGCCTGGAAATCGTCCGTTCGGCGGATCGCCTGGCTGCGATCGAAGCCGCTTGGATGGAGCTTTGGCATCGTACCGACGGGCTGATCTTTCAAAGCCATGCCTGGATTTCGGCATGGTGGAGTACCGTACAACGCCGTGACCAGCGCGCGTTGCGGATCGGCCTGGTCTGGAAGGGCGAGAGACTCGTTGCTGTCGTTCCGCTGGCGATCGGCAGGCGCAGGGGGCTGCGGTTTCTCGAATGGGCGGCCGGCAGCTATACCGACTATGGGGATATTCTCGTTGCTCCGGAATGCTCGTTATCGGCGCTGCAGGAGCTATGGACCCAACTCTGCGATGCCGGCGGCTTCGACCTTGCCTTGATCAGTCGTCTCTCGCCGGATGCGGCGGCCCGCAAAATTTTCACGCCGGGAGCTTCCGGCGGCATCAGGCTTCGTCCGTTTCACCGAACGGAAGTCAGCTATCGCGTTGCCGGACAATGGGAAAGCGGAGCGGCATGGTTCGCGGGCCAGTCGAAAAAGACGCGCCAGAACTATCGGCGCGGCATCAAGGCGCTGGAAGAAACCGGAGAGGTGAGATTTCGCCTGCTTGCCCCCGACGAGCCGCTGCAACCGGTACTGGAGCGCCTCGCGGCCTTGAAGCGGAAATGGCTGACCGAGCGCATGCGTGAGTCAGACCTGTTCGAAGAGGGCGTCCCGGTACTCGCCGCGCTCGTCGGTGCGTTGGCGCGCGCCGGCGTGCTGCATATCTTCGTCCTCGAATGCAATGGCGTGATGGTCGCGGTGTCGATCAATTTCGTCCAGCACGACGTGATGATGGCCTTCGTGACGACGTTCGATCCGGATTTCGGCCGGGCGTCGCCGGGTGTGATCCTGTTGATGGATTACGTGCAGTGGTCGATAGATCACGGTTTGAGCATGGTCGATTTCCTCTGTGGCGCAGAGTCGTTCAAACACAAATTCTCAACGCAGGCGGTTACGCTGGAATCCGTCATCGGGACGCGCACGGCACAGGGCGCGCTTGCATTTCTTGCCGATCGTGTTCTCCAGACGGTCAGGCATATGCGCGAGCGGTCATCGGCACCACCAGAGGGACGCGATGCGCCCGCTCAAGCCGAAGCAGCCTTGGACTAAAGCGCGTCGCGTTCGATCGGCCTCATGCAACGCGCTTTAGATTCTTGTTTTAACATGTCGTTATCGCAAAACCGCTGCACACTTTTGCGCGACATGCTTTAGAACGGTTCATCGTTTCACGGAAACGGCCCGCTCGCAAAAAGCTCAAATGAAGCGCGGTATCGGACCGTTTTGCGGCGTGGTGCGGTCGCCGAGGTCGAGGAAGATTTCGTCGATGTAGCACCATCCCCAACCTTCCGGCGGATCGTAGCCTTCGATGACAGGATGGCCGGTTGCCCGAAAATGCTTGGTGGCATGACGGTTGGGCGAGTCGTCGCAGCAGCCGACATGGCCGCATGTGCGGCAGAGCCGCAGATGCACCCACTGCGAACCGCTCTTCAGGCATTCCTCGCAGCCGAGCGCGCTCGGTGTCACGCCGCGAATGTCCCCGGCGTGCCTGCATTCGTCTGCCATCATACGCTCCTGACCAGTTGTGGCGCCACGGCGAGACTGCCGTTTCGCGCGAGATATTGGCGGGTTGAGACATGGTTCGAACCTATCGCCGGTTTCCGACAGTTTGAAGCGGTTTTTGCGGCTTGCGGCCGGTAGGAACCTGGCCCGCCTGTCGGTAAACGCTGTGTCCTTCGCTTCGCAGTTAACTGATCGCAGCCGTGCGACGGTGTCGTCGCGACGTGCCTCACGATCCGTTGCATCTCCTTGATTTGTTTGATTTGCGCATCCCGGCAAACCCGGCGCATGCTGCTTTAGCCGGCACCTGCCTAAGCCGGCCAGGCCCGGCGGGCCGTCCTGTGTCAAACTCTCGGCCGCCGGGCTTCTGGACAGCAGAAAACGGCCTGTGTCCGAGCACTCCGCAAACTGGCCCGCGGCCTGTTGTTCGGCGAGTGCTCAGGCAGCTACCTGAAGCACAATCTTGCCGCGCGTGTGCTGCTTCTCGAGCTGTTCCTCGGCCCTGGCGACTTCCTCAAGAGGATAGATTGCCTGCACGAATGGCCTGACCTTCCCGGCGTCGATGAGGCGGCTGATCTCGGCAAGCTGCGCCGCGTTCGGCTTGGTCAAATAGGAAACGCCGCGAGCCCGATGCAGGCGGGCCTTCTCCGCCGACGGTTCGGAAAGCGTTGAGACGAGCGTCCCGCCGGGCTTGAGCACGTCCCACGAGCGGTCCTGTGTTTCACCCGCTACCAGGTCGAAGACGAGGTCGACGTCCTCGACAAGCTCCTCGAAGCGCTGGTTCTTGTAATCGACCGCCTGGTCGGCGCCAAGCGCGCGGACGAAATCGAAATCCTGCGCGGACACAGTCGTCGCGACAAACGCGCCCGCGGCCTTTGCGAACTGCACCGCCAGATGACCGACGCCGCCGGCGCCGCCATGGATAAGGACCCGCTGCCCGGATTTGAGGCCGCCGTGATCGAAAAGGCCTTGCCACGCGGTAAGGCCCGCAAGTGGCACGGCGGCGGCTTCGGCGTGGCTTAAGCGTTGCGGCTTCGCCGCCGCCTCCGTTGCCTTCACGACGACATATTCGGCGTTGCCGCCGCGGTCGTTGCCGAGCATGGCATATAGCGGATCGCCCTTCTTCAGCGTATGGGCCCGCGTGCCGCACAGTTCCACCACGCCGGATACGTCGCGGCCGAGCGTGACGGGCAGATCCGCGCCCGAAGAGCCCTCGCGAACCTTGTAGTCGACGGGATTGACGCTTGCCGCGTAGACCTTGAGCGTGACCTCGTCGTCATGCGGCTGAGGCAACGGAACCGCGTCCAGCGAAAGAACCTCCGGTCCACCAAAATCGTGGATACGGACGGCCTTCATCGTAATCATGGCTTGCTCCTCGTCGGGTTGCAGTCCAGTTCGCTCTGAACAGTTTCGCCGGCAGGCCGGCGTCTATCCAGCCGGCGGTTCGGTCGTAGCAAAGGCCGGCCGGTGGTGCGCCGTCAGTGTATCGTTTGCGAATGCTCGCCGCCGGGTTGCGAGATGCCGCTCAGCGCTTCACCTGCTGTCGCCGTCTCGCTGTTGGTGGCGAGGTCGCCCAGCGAAACGATGCCGACCAGGCGCTTGTCGCGGTTCAGCACCGGCAAGCGGCGCACTTTCAGGTCAGCCATGTTACGCAGAACATCCTCTGCGTCTTCGTCTTCGAAGCAATACCTGACCTCGGTGCTCATCACTTCCCGTACCTTGGCGTCAGGTGTCTTGCCTTGGGCGACGCCGCGGATTGCGATGTCGCGATCGGTTACCATGCCGACAAGCCGATCGTTCTCGCCCACCGGCATTGCGCCGGCGTCGAGGCGACCCATCATTTCAGCCGCATCGCGCAGGGTTTGCTGCGGACTGGCGATCTCGACGTCCTTTGTCATGCAGTTGCCAACTTTCATTTTAACCTCCCTTGGTTGCAGGGCCCGCCGCCGGTTTCCATGATGGAAGGGTGAATGAGCGCCAGCGCAAAACGTTCCATGGCAAGACCCGTTTCGAGCGCTTCGCCGAAATCACCCTTGCCATCCTCCACCCGACCGCCCCTTCAGGCGGTCGGCCCGGGAAAAGTCGGTTCCGAAGGAATTTCGGAAGGCGTGCCGGGAGGAACTCCGATCGGCTCCTGGTCCGGCGTCGGAATTGGATCCGGCGAGGGCGGGGGTACGCCTGGAGGTTCTCCCGGCGGAGTCTCCGGCGGGGCAGGCGGCCGGGCCGGCTCCGGATTGGGATTGTCCGGCAGTGGATTCGGGTTGTTCGGATCGGGGTTGTTCATCGATCACTCCCCTGACATCTGTGGCCTGATCGCCGCCAGAGCGGGGGTGCGGCAGCGGCGAGCAGGCTCTCTTGTCCTAAACCAAGGGGAAGCAAAAGCGTTCCCGCACCCGATGCCAAGCGCGGTGCCAATCTATCGGGCTATCGGGCGGTTCCCAGGCTGGCATACATCCCGTTGGTGCGGAACTGCGTCGGGTTGATGCCGTAGAGGCGGCGGAAGACCTTCGAAAAATAATTGGCATCCTCAAAGCCGCACATGATGGCGACTTCCTTGACCGGCAGGAAATCGGCCTTCGTCAGCAACTTCGCCGCCCGCTGCAGTCGCTGCTGCAGCACGAATTCGGCGGGCGGAAGTCCCTCGCTCTCGGCGAAGCAGCGCGAGAAATGCGCGCGGCTCAGGCCGCTGATCTCAGCGAGATCGGCAACGCGGAGCGGCCTGTCGAGATTGGCCCTGATGTGATCGATGACCGGCTGCATGGCGCTCTTGTCGTCGGTGACGGCATGCGAGCCGAAGACATCGTCGTAGAGCGCCATGGCTGCTTCATAGGCGACGGCCGAGGCGGCTCCCGGCGAGACCGCGCCCGTGATCAGGCGCATACTGCAATCAGCCAGATGATCGATCGTCGAGGGCTGCAGCCGCAGCACCGGACCGACGGCGGCAAGGATCGACTTGTGGATGCGCAGTGCCTCCTCGCCGTTCATCGATATCCAGAAGAACTCCCAGCGTTCGCCCTTGGCCAGCCAGTAACGGTGGTTGTGCGGCACGAGAACCAGCAAAGTGTCGCCCTTTTGCAGGCGGTAGTTCCGGTTCTCGTAGCGCAATCGGCCGGTGCCGCTGATCGTATGCTGGAGCACGGTAAACGGCGTCAGGCCGCGCTTGCGCCCATCCCAGTCGTAGACCTCGTTCTCGCGCACTTCATAGCCGGTGCTTGTCGGCATGGTGTGTAGGCGCTGGCGCCCGCGCGGCAGCGATACCGTCCTGCCCGCCGGCCCGATGTCGATCAAGTTCCGCAGCACAAAATTACCCCTAAAAGCATAATCCTTCTCTGGTCGCGTGCCGAATAAGGCGCATAATCCCTCGAGAAAAGCAAAAGAAACCGCGGTCAAAGAGCGGATGGGAGGAAGTGCTGGATTCCAGCCTGCATAGCGTCGCAGGCGGGCCAGCCTCTTTTCGCCGCCTTTGCCCTAGCGTTCGATCAGGTCGAGGTGAGGCTGATGAGTTTCAAGATCGCTATCATCGGTGCGGGAAGCGTCGGGTTCACCAAGAAGCTCTTCACCGACATTTTGTGCGTTCCTGAATTCAGGGATGTCGAATTCGCATTGACCGATCTCAGCGAGCGCAACCTCCAGATGATCAAGTCGATCCTCGACAGGGTCGTTGAATTCAACAGGCTGCCGACCAAGGTTACGGCAACGACAGACCGCCGTGCTGCCCTCGAGGGCGCACGCTACATCATCAGCTGCGTTCGCGTCGGCGGTCTCGAAGCCTATGCGGACGACATCCGCATTCCCTTGAAGTATGGCATCGACCAGTGCGTCGGCGACACGATCTGCGCCGGCGGCATCCTCTATGGCCAGCGCAACATTCCGGTGATCCTCGATTTCTGCAAGGATATCCTCGAAGTCGCCGAGCCTGGGGCGAAATTCCTGAACTACGCCAATCCGATGGCCATGAACACCTGGGCGGCGATCGAATATGGCAGGGTCGATACCGTCGGCCTCTGCCACGGCGTCCAGCATGGCGCCGACCAGATCGCCGAAGTGCTCGGCGCCAAGTCGCGCACCGATCTCGACTACGTCTGCTCCGGCATCAATCACCAGACCTGGTTCATCGACCTGCGTCTCAACGGCCGCAAGATCGGTAAGGACGAGCTGGTTGCCGCCTTCGAGGCGCATCCGGTCTATTCGCAGCAGGAAAAGCTGCGCATCGATGTCCTGAAGCGCTTCGGCGTCTATTCGACCGAAAGCAACGGCCATCTTTCCGAATACCTGCCCTGGTATCGCAAGCGGCCGGACGAAATCACCCGCTGGATCGACATGTCCGACTGGATTCACGGCGAGACCGGCGGCTACCTTCGTTATTCGACCGAAACACGCAACTGGTTCGAAACGGAGTTCCCGCAATTTCTGGAATCCGCCGCCAGGCCGATAGACCCCGCCAAACGCTCCAACGAGCATGCCAGCCACATTCTCGAGGCGCTGGAGACGAACCGCGTTTACCGCGGCCATTTCAACGTCAAGAACAACGGCATCATCACCAACCTGCCGCAGGACGCGATCATCGAGTCGCCCGGCTTCGTCGACCGCTTCGGTATCAACATGGCCTCCGGCATCACGCTGCCGGAGGCCTGCGCCGCCACTTGCATTTCCTCGATCAACGTCCAGCGCATGTCGGTTCATGCGGCGATCTCCGGCGATATCGACCTGCTGAAGCTCGCGGTCCTGCACGACCCGCTGGTCGGCGCGGTTTCGACGCCGGAAGAGGTTTGGCAAATGGTGGACGAAATGGTCGTCGCCCAGGCTCGCTGGCTGCCGCAATATGCCGATGCGGTGCCGGCCGCGAAGGAACGGCTTTCGAAATCCAGGATCAAGACCCGCGAATGGGCCGGTGCGGCAAGGCGCGACGTCCGTTCGATCGAGGAATTGCGTGCGGAAAAAACGGCTCTCAAGCAGGCCGTCTGAATTTCGCCAGAACGGATCGCGCCGAGCTTTCGGGAGGATTTTTCCGCACCCGTCTGTACATTCGTTCGAGGAGAAATGGAGCGGCGTCAACGCGCTCCTGAACAACAGGGAGGAGAGACGATGAGGAATTTTCGAAACATTGGCATTCTCGCCGGGCTGGCGCTTAGCGTCTCGGCCTCGGCGCTGAACGCGTATGCATCCGAGCCGACCGTGCCGCCGGTGCCTGCGCAATTTCCCGCCGAGGGAAAGATCAAATACGTCGCGCGCGACTCCATCCTGGAGTTCAAGGCACTTCCGGAATACCACGAACCCGATTGGGTCACCGACAAATACGTCAAGGCAGGCAAGCTGCCGCCGGTCAAGGACCGGCTGCCGAAGGAGCCGCTGGTCTTCAAGACCGGCAATATGCCGGACGGCGTCGGTGTCTACGGTGATACGATGCGTCATGTCATCGGCGGCCGGCCGGAGGGCTGGAACTACGGCGCCGGCCAGACGCAAGGCTGGGGCGGTATCGACATCGGCCTTTCCGAATGCCTGACGCGCACCGCGCCGCTGTTCCAGGTCGAGGCCAAGGACACGGAGCCGCTGCCGAACCTCGCCAAGAGCTGGGACTGGTCGAAGGACGGCCACACGCTGACGATGCATCTGGTCGAAGGCGCCAAATGGTCGGACGGCGTTCCGTTCAACGCCGACGATGTGATGTTCTACTGGGACGACGAGGTGATCGACCCCAATGTGTCGCCGCTGAACGGCGCGACGCAGGAGACCTTCGGCGTCGGCACGACGTTGAAGAAAATCGACGACTACACCGTCGAGTGGACGTTCAAGGACGCCTTTCCGAAACAATACCTTTACGCCATGGCTTACGGCACCTTTTGTCCGGGACCGTCGCATATCCTCAAGCCGCAGCATCCGAAATATTCGAAGAACACCTACGAGCAGTTCAAGAACGCGTTCCCGCCGGAATATATGAACATGCCGGTGATGGGTGCCTGGGTGCCGGTGGCATACCGCCCCGACGACATCATCGTCATGCGTCGCAATCCGTACTATTGGAAGGTCGACGAGAAGGGCAACCAGCTGCCGTATCTCAATGAACTGCACTACAAATTGTCGACCTGGGCCGACCGCGACGTTCAGGCGGTATCGGGGGCGGGCGACTTCTCCAATCTGGAGCAGCCAGAGAACTTCGTCGCCTCGCTGAAGCGCGCGGCGCAAAAAGACGCACCGGCACGGCTTGCGTTCGGCGCGCGGCTGATCGGCTATAATCTGCGCATGAATTTCTCAGCCAATGGCTGGGGCAACCCCGACGAGCGCGGACAGGCGATACGCGAGCTGAACCGCAACGAGGACTTCCGCAAAGGCGTCACCATGGCGCTCAACCGCAAGGCGCTCGGCGACTCGCTGGTCAAGGGTCCGTTCACTGCCATCTATCCGGGCGGCTTATCCTCGGGCACGAGCTTCTACGACCGGAAGTCGACGGTCTACTACCCCTTCGATCTCGAAGGCGCTAAGGCGGAACTCGCCAAGGCAGGCCTGAAGGACACGGATGGCGACGGCTTCGTCAATTTTCCTGCAGGTACCGCCGGCGGCAAGAATGTCGAGATCGTGATGCTCGTCAACAACGACTACACCACCGACAAGAGCCTTGCCGAAGGTGTCGTCGCCCAGATGGAAAAGCTAGGGCTGCGGATCGTGCTGAACGGACTCAACGGCACCCAGCGCGATGCCTCGCAATACTCCGGCCGCTTCGACTGGCTGGTACGGCGCAACGATCAGGAGCTGACTTCCGTCGTCCAGAATACCGATCAGCTGGCCCCGGTCGGTCCACGAACCAGCTGGGACCATCGTGCGCCGGAAAACGGCGAGGTCGATATGATGCCTTTCGAGAAGGACCTCGTCGACATCGTCAACAAGTTTGTCTCGTCCGCGGACAATGACGAGCGCGCCAGCCTGATGAGAAAGTTCCAGAAGATCTCGACCGAGCACGTCTACAATGTCGGCCTGACGGAATATCCCGGCGCGCTGATCATCAACAAACGCTTCTCCAACATCCCGCAGGGCACGCCGATCTTCATGTTCAACTGGGCCGAGGATTCGATCGTCCGCGAGCGGGTCTTTGTCGCTGCCGACAAGCAGGCCAAGTACGAGCTGTTCCCCGAAGAGCTTCCCGGCAAGCCCGGAGACAAGGGCCCGATGAACTAGGTTTACCTCCCCTGACTGAGAACTCCGGGCCCCCCCCGTGGGGGCGGCCCGCCCACCCAACCCACCAAACCGACAAGAAACCGCCCCGCCCCACACCACACCCGGCCCCCCCCAGGTGGGAGTAAAGCGGCCCCCCCCAACAAACGCCGACACCCCGG